>JAKQOH010000020.1 GCA_029565415.1 Candidatus Rifleibacteriota bacterium
TGCCAACCCGGCGCGGGTTCGTTCGCCTGTGAGAACGCGAGATACGTCGTCTGGCCCTGGAGCTGGACGGCGATCTCGAGCATGCCCATCAGGCACGCGTCGAGCCCGAGGAACTCGAGGGGTCTGAAGCCGCCGGGAACCTTCGTTCCATAGGCAAGGGCCGTCTGCAGGGCGTGAATGTCCATCATGGCCGCGGCTGAATCATCCGATATAATAGCTGATCGTATTGATGCCGGGCGCCAGCCTGTGCCGTGCGAGGCGATGATCAGGGCCATGTGCCTAGCCGGGAACGCGCGGTACCCCCATGAGACGAAGTCGGCGAGCACCGAGGGATCGGCGGCGTTCACACCGGAACTCCGCCCCAGCTCGGTGGTCGTTCCGGCCCCGAGGAGCAGCCGGCGGGTGCCGAGCGCGGTGTCCTCGTTCTGGATGATCACCGCCGTCCTGGCGGGCGGGCCGGCTTTCTTCATCTCCTCGATGTCCTCTTCGAGGACGTTCGATAGGTTGTTGTCACCGCCCTGATAGACGAGAATCGTCCATTCTCGCGGATAATACCCTCGCTGTGCGGCATCGAGCGCGTCCGCCGCGGCGTCGACGGCCGTCCTGACCTCGGCCACGGAATCGAGCCGGGTGCCGCCGGAAATTTTTTCGGGATGCTTCTCGAGAACGTCTGTAATGGCAAGGACGGAGGCGTGAATCTCGCCATCGGTGATCTCCGTCGGATCTATCCGTCTGCCGTACCGGTCGCGAAGGGTTCGGGCGATGAGCGATCGGGCCGTCGAGTAGACGGTGATGCTCGCCTGCTTCGTGCCGAACAGTCCGGTCGCATCGGCTGCCATCCATTCGAGTATGAATCCGGAATGGCCGCTGTGCTTTGCCCGCAGAACAATCTGGTCGCGGATCGTCATCGAGGCGATCGAGAATGTCCCGGTCTTCCCAGGCGTGGCCGAGTTCGCCGGATCGTCTTCGACTGTTATCCTGAAGACGCTCAGATCGAGCATCGCACCCCTGACAGCTCCACGGGCCGAACCGCCGTCGATCGAAAGGACACCGCCGAGACTGGGGTGAAGTGCAATGTCGCCGATATCGATCGAGCCGGTGAGGGAAAAGTTCGTCGGAATCGGGTATGAGAACGGCGGCAGTCCGCCCGACTGGCCCGAGCAGCCGTTAATCAGCGCAATTGCCACAGCAAACGCCGCCGCAAGGGCGAAGCGTGCGAGAGATCCGATACGGCCCGTTACGATCCTTGCCCGCAGCACTTCTTGTATTTCTTCCCGCTGCCGCAGGGGCAGGGCTCGTTGCGGCCGGCCTCGGGACCGCGCGCGGGTCTCGCGCCGGGGCCCGGCCTGGTGATGACCGCGTCCTCGATCTCCTCGATGTCCCGAAGCTCTTCGTCGTATTCCGGCAGGTCGGGCGGCGGGTTGAAGAAATGGTGAATTGCCTCCCGCTGTTCATCGGTGTTTTTCCGGGCCTGCTCCGGATTGAAGCAGTCCCACCCGGACATTTCCTCGATGACGTTGTCGAAGAACCGCATAGACACGCTCTCGCGGGTCAACTGCAAGATCTTCTCGACAGGCTCGGCGGCCATCATGTTCAGATCGTCGGTCGTGAAATACTCCTCATCGATTATGCCAGCGGCGATCTGCATCGAAAGATCGTCGACCAGCTCACCGGGATGGATGTCGGCGGCGATCATCGCGATGAACGTGACGAACTCGGCGTCCTTTTTCGCCCGCGGCCTGCTGAGAAGGCGTCTCAAAAGGATGATGAATGGCTCGCGTGGCTGTTCCCCGCGCGCGACGAGGCAGCCCAGCGCCTCGATCGCGAGTTCCCGCACCACGTCGGGTTTCTTCTCGTCATCCGCCAGCGCAATCATGCCCGACACGTCGGGGCCGGCCGTCATGGCAAGCAGGCGGGGCATGTATTCGACCATCATCCCGCCCCAGACCATGTCTAGATCGTGCTCGTCGGCGGCGGCAAGAGACTCGATCAGAAGCGGGTGGGCCCGCCGTTCCCGGAACGATGCAAGAAGCATCGCGGCGTAGATGTGGCCCATGTATTCGGGCTTCGATGAAATCTTCGTGTCCCTGATCGCTTTTTCGAGCAGGCCGAGCAGAGGGCCGACGGCGTCGTCCCGGCGTGCGACGAGCTCGCGGACGGCATCCGTCGGAAACCGTTCGTTCGCCGTGAGGAGGGCTTCGATCTGGGCGTCCAGCGCGGTCTGCATCATCGTGCGGGCGGCTCCAGGTGCGTCTTGCCACCCATGTATGGGCGCAGGACCTCGGGAATGCAGACCCTTCCGCCTTCGTCCTGGAAGTTTTCCATGATCGCGACCCAGGTGCGTCCGACGGCGAGGCCGGAGCCGTTCAGGGAGTGTACGAAGCCCGTTTTGGCGCCCTTTCCCTCGCCCTTGAACCGGATGTTGGCCCGGCGCGCCTGGAAATCCTCGAAGTTGCTGCACGAGCTGATCTCGCGGTAGCAGTTCTGCGACGGCAGCCAGACTTCGATGTCATAGGTTTTCGCAGACGAGAAGCCCACGTCGCCCGACGAAAGCGTGACGATGCGGTAGGCCAGGCCAAGCCGCTTGAGCACTTCCTCGGCGTTGGAGAGCAGGGACTCTAGTTCCTCGTAGGACTTGTCGGGATGCGCGTATTTTACGAGCTCGACCTTGTCGAACTGGTGCTGGCGGATCAAGCCGCGCGTGTCCTTCCCGTAGCTGCCCGCCTCGCTTCGGAAGCAGGGGGTGTAAGCCGTCATCTTCATCGTCAGCGCCGACTCGGGCAGGATTTCCCCGGCGTAGAGATTCGTGACGGGCACCTCGGCGGTGGGAATAAGATAGTAGTCGGTATTCTGCAGCTTGAATAGGTCGGCCTCGAACTTCGGCAACTGGCCGGTTCCCCGCATCGCGTTCGAGTTCACCATATAGGGCGTCCAGACCTCGCGGTATCCGTGCTCGCCCGTATGCAGGTCGAGCATGAAGGTGGTCAGCGCGCGTTCCAGACGGGCGCCGTCGCCCATCAGGACCGTGAACC
>JAKQOH010000130.1 GCA_029565415.1 Candidatus Rifleibacteriota bacterium
CACCAGGTGCGCCCAGGGGAGCGGCCCGGGAGGCGGCGCGGATCCGCTCCTGGACGGGCTCGGAGCGGGAGCGATGGTCGGCACATGGAGCTGGAGAACGGGGCCGGTGACGGCCTGGGGAATCGGCGGCGGGGGCGGCAGATGCCTGGCGGCGGCTTTCCGCGCGTCGAGCCGGCCAAGAGCTTCCCGGCATTTCGCGGCAACGCGGGGAAGCGGGTTTTCCCGGCCGCGGCGCAGCATCTCCCGCATATCTTCCTGCGCAAAGACCGGCAGAAACGGGGCGACGGCCGAAGCCACCCACTCCTCCGAGTCATCGATGGCTTCATCGAGCGCTTCGACCAGAAGAGGCCTGGGCGCAGCCTCGACGGCGGCAAAGGCCTCGCGGCCGACTCCGGCATCGGGATCCTCGATCATGGCAAGCACCCAGGCAACAAGCCGGCCGTATCCCGTCGCCACGGCCGGTTTGCAGGCCACCATCCGCACATCGGGATCACAATGCCCCAGACAACTCGAGAGGAAACTCCAGACCTGCCGGGGTGGTTTCGCCACGGTCGCGAGGGCGGCAATCAGACGAAGGCGGTGCCGGCGGGTTCCGGAGGCGGCCAGGTAATCCCAGGCCGTAGGGCCGAGACGGTTATGCCCGTCTTTTTCCGCGAGGGCCTTCTCGATGATGCTTTCCTGCTGCGGATCGGGGGGATTCGCGCGGAGGGTCAGGGCGACCTGGGTCGCGAGAACGGCCAGTCCGCCGTCCTTTTCGCGCAGGGCGAGCTCATACAGCATCGGCAGCAGATCATGGCGCCGATGCGAAAGGACCCCGAAGACGGCCTTGCGGCGTTTTTCGGGGTCCGGGTCTGACAGTCCCGCAACCAGGTCGTCAATCACGCATACTCAGGCAGCGCAGGCCTGCTCCTTGCCGCCGTTTCCCCCGGTCGAGGCGATGGTGCCGCCGGACGAGCCATTGGAACCGGTCGACGTGTCGGCAGGTTTCGCGGAAGAGGCCGTCGAGGCGCCGCCGGAGCCGCCATCCGTCTTCGGGGCGGGCGTGGCGGGTGTGGCAGGAGTGGAATCCTTGTCGCGGCTCTGGGCTTCGATATAGCCCGAACTTCTATAGTCCGTAGTATAGAACCCCGAGCCTTTGAAGATGATCGAACTGGCCGAAAGCAGTTTTTTTCCGGCCGTTCCGCAGGTGGGGCACATCTGGGGATCCGTGCATTTCATCGAGTGAAACGCGTCGAACTTTTTCTCACACGCGGGGCAAAAGTAACTATATGTCGGCATATTCGTCCTCCTGTGTGTGACACCCGGTCGAGGAGAGGGTTGGTTCGTTCTGGCACTCGGGATGAACGAGTGCTTACAGAAGATACCACATGCCGGGAACCAGTTCAAGAACCAGCTACGAGTTGCCGGTGGCGACGAAACGCAGGGCTTCAGTCTGCCGCAAGTCGCGCGAGAATAGCGGCAGGATCCCTGTCGGGGAAGTAACAGGCGGCGACCGCAACCGACAGGGCGTCGAGCAGGTCACGCGGCAGGGGGATTCCGGCCGGGCTCCGCTCGAGACGGCGCACGCGTTCCTCCACGGCGGCGCGCCGCGCCGCGTCGGCCAGGGGAACGGGGATCGAACGAACCTGAGTGACCGTAACGTGAAAACTGAAATACGTTCCGGCGAACCAGGCATTCACAAGCGGAGAGTTCAACAGTCCGACGAGATACTCGAGGGTGAAGGGCGGCTCGGGATTCGAAATATATGACAATGAATTTTTCGGGAAGAACCCGTCCCGATCGAGCACAGCGACGAGGCGCACGGGCAGGGTTTCATGCCGGAGATTCTGGTACAGGATCTTCTCCCCCCGGAACACCTCGGGATCCCCGGCGTAGGCCAGGTGTGGCCCGTAGTCGAGATACAGCCCCGCCCACCGGATCCGGAACGGCTCGATTTCCCGTCCGCGCAGGACGGGAACGGACGTCTTTCCAGCGGGTGAAGCCGATACGAATTTCGAGGCTTTCCCTTCGCGGCGAAGCGCCTCCTGAATCCCGACCCCGACACGGGCGATCCCTCCCAGCCGGGGGTGGTCCGTCGTCATGCCGTCGAACAGGTTCTTCCGATCCGGATCGGCCAGTGCCGTGCGCAGTCCCGTCGGCTGCAGAAAGGAAGCCGCCGGGGCGGTCCGCCGGATCCGCCAGCCGCCCGCACCGTCATATCCATCGGCAACGAGGATCGTGCCGTCATCCGGCGTCTCGTTCCGGATCTCGGTCACGACGGGAATCACCCCGGGGGCTTCGGCGAAAAATCGCGTCGGCAGAAGAAACAGACGCCGGGCGGCATGTTCCCCGAACACGAAGCGCCGGATTTTCGCGCACTGGTGGTTCACCAGCCAGGTGTGCGACGTCAGCATGAGCAACGCCCCGCCCGGCTCCAGGCGCCGCAGGCCGCCTTCGATGAAAAACGTGTAGAGGTCCTTTTCGCCTTCCGCCGTGGCATACCGCCGGCTCAGTTCGGCACGCACCTCTTCGGCGAGGTTCACCCGGTACGGCGGGTTGCCGAGCACCAACCGGAACCTCCCGGGGGGCGGATCGAGCAGAAAATCCCGCCGTTCGAGCACCGGGATGCCGCCGCGCGGGGCACAGGCGAGAAGCCGTGCCAGGCAGACGAGCAATGCCTCGGCATCGAGATCCGATCCGTGAAGACCTTCGAGCGGCCGCTCCCGGCCATGCCTGACACGCGCCCCGACGAGCGGCACGAGGAATCCCCCGTCCCCGCAGGCGGGATCGAGCACCCTCCCCGCCTCCGCACCAAGCCCGGTTTCAGCGAGCAGGGCCGTCACCAGGGCTTCCGGCGTGTAATACTGGCCGGCCCCGCGACGGCGCGACCGGTGCCGGCATTCCAGGTCGGGCGCGGGACCGGCGGCCGTTTCCTTCAGGGGATACTCGGCGTCGGCCAGAGACAACACCCATGGGTATATATCAGAAGAAATATCAACTGCCCGAAGCACGTCAGCCGGACGGCCGTTCAGGCTGCGGCCATGCAGGCGGCCGATCCAGTCGGCGAACCAGGCGTGAAGCTTCAGATGCCCGCGGCCGGCGCATCCGCCGTGTTCCGGCCCCTGCCCTTCGCGGCCTCCTCCCGGCGCCGCTTTTCGAGAAACTCGATGAAGAAGGCCAGAAACACGCCCAGCATCCCGGCCGTGATACCGGACAGAATCACGATCAGCGAGCGTTTCGGCTTCGACTTGCGTTCGGCCGGGTACGGACGGTCGATGACCTCGAACTGACTGCCTTCCTCGGCTTCGGAAATCTTGGCCATCTCATGCTGCTCGGTGAGCGTCGCGAACACCTTTTCCTTCACCTTCAGCTCGCGCATAAGCCGTGCATACTGCAATGCAAGTTCGGGAATCCCCTCGAGCCGCTTCTCCACGTCGCCGATCGCCTTGTCGAGAGCTTTCTGCCGCGCCTCTTCCGATACCTTCTGGCTTTCGATCCGCACCAGTTCGGGCAGATTGCCCATCGATTTGAGCAGGCTCTCCTGCATTTTCAGGGCCACATCGCTCTCGATCTTCGAGGACTCGAGCTTCACCAAGCTCTCGACCACGGCCCGTGCCTGCTCGTCGATCGCCACGAGTTTGTTCGCATCCTGAAACTGCTTGAACTTCGTTTCGGCGGCCTCGAGCTCTCCATCGACCTTCGCGAGCTGTTCCTCGATGAACTGGCGTTTCTTCGTCGCCGGCCCCTTCGCATACGCATTCAGGTTGCTGATGTATGTCTCCGCGATCTGCGCAGAAAGCGACGCCGACTTTGTCTCGGCCGTGATGGTGATCAAGCCGTCCTTGTCCTTCGAAACCGACACAACGTCCCCGACGAGCTTGACCAGATCATCCCGCTTGATCTCGGGGTCGGGGTTGTCCCCCACCAGGAACGCATTCGTCGCAACGCCGAACTGCTCGATGATCCGGAACGACATGTCGTCGCTCTTGAGATAGGCCATCAGATACTCGGCCCCGCCGCCGCCGCCCAGGCCGCCGAGCATCCCGGCCATCGGCAGGCTGCTCAAAAGAGCGCTCATGCCGCCTCCGCCGCCCTTGGCATGGACGAAGATCGTGGCCTTCGATTTGAAGAAGTTGGGCATGGTCAGGCTGTACAGAGCCGCGACGACGGCAACCACGAAGGGCATGACCAGCACGAGTTTCCAGTGTTTCCAGAGCACCTTGCCGAGTTCGAACAGATCGATCTCGTCGTCGTCCATGCCCATCATGATCTCGCGCTTGATGAGCTCCTGCTTGATTTCCTTCTTCAGGGATTCGGTATCGATTTCGTTGTTGCGTTCGGTCGTCATGATGCGATGATCTCCAGGTTGGCCCGCGGGACGACGATCGTTTCGTCGCCGGCAGGCAGATGCAGTTCGGCCACGCGGACCCGGGCACCCGTCGCGAGAACCGCCGGTATTTCGGGAAGCGCGGTCACGCGGCCGAAGGCCCCGAACCGGCTTCCCCGAATCAGACGGACTTCGGATCCGATCCGGAGGCCGTGCCCGGTGGCTGTCCCGTCGGACGCCCCGGCCGCGCCATCCAAAGGTATCACAATTTCGGGTCGAATGGAGCCGGCTCGTATCTGGGTGGTGCCGTCGATCGCGGCAGCCCGCCCCCGATGCGCATGTAGAAGGCTCGAGGCCCGTTCCGACATCGGCAGAGAGCCGAATCCCTCGGTCAGAACGAGAGGGAACGGGGGGCGCGCGGCCCCGGTCAGCATGCGGCCAACCGGCAGGCCCAGCCAGCGTTCGAGTTCCTGCGCCGGCAGGCTCCCCGTGATCACCCCCGCAACCCCGGCTGCGGCGGCCCGGTCGAGAACGCCGGCATCGATGGGATCTGGGAAGACGAGAATGGCCTTTGCGGCATCCGTTCCGGTGATCTGCCCGGCTTCAGCCATCGTCAGTGGCCCGCGGGCTTCGCCGCCGAC
>JAKQOH010000135.1 GCA_029565415.1 Candidatus Rifleibacteriota bacterium
GGCCGGGTCGATCGGAAGGCCGGTCAGCATCTCCAGGCGTGCTTTCGCCAGGTCGATGCCGTTGCGGGCTTTCACGAGGTTCTCACGGCGTTCGAGGACGGAGACCTGCACTTTCAGCAGATCGTCGCGAACGGCGACGCCGGCCTCGAGCATGTTCTGCACGTGCCGCTCGTGGCCGAGCGTATCGAACAGCGCCTGCGACGCCACTTCCTCCATGGCGCGGGCGCTGAGAAGGCCGAACCAGGCCTCGGCGACCGAGCGGGCCATGTCCTCGCGGCGCCTGGTTTCGGCATGTTTCTGGATGTTCACGCCCGCCCGTGCGGCGTTGACGCCGTTCTCGAGTGCGCCGCCGGTGTAGAGGGGCTGAGAGAGCTTGATGCCCTTGAGTTGGAGCTGCTCCTTCCCGACCTTCATGCCCATGATCTCGGAGGTGTGCCGGAAGTTCGTGAACGTCTCCTCGGCCTTGAGTCGCGGGAGGAGATTGCTGTTCGCGCGTTTCAGGCGCTGCCTCGACGCCCGGGTTTCATCCTCCGCCGACAGGACGCCGGGATTCGTATCGAGAGCCGACACGAGGCACTCGGCCAGGGTCGGGACGGCGGCCGGCGAAACCGTGTCTGATGACGTGACTGCCGGACCCGGCTCGCTTGCGATTCCCGCCGCGGGCAGGGAAATGGCCGGGGTCGCGCAGTCGGGGCCGGCGTGCGCGGTTCCCCCGATGTTTGCAAGCAAAAGGGCGGAGCAAAGCAGGGCGAAGAGCCTGGATGGGGAGACCATGGGAAGGCGGTGCGAGTGGGGTGTCATGGATGTTTGCCTCTGTTCTTTTTGACGTTCGACGTGGGGCGTTTTTTCGAGACGGCTTTGGAAGGGGAGGACGGCGGGCCGAGCAGGCCGAACAGGAGAAAGTCAGTCAGCTGGTCCGCGAGGCTTCCCGTGGAGATCGTGCTTTCGCGTGACCACCAGAATCGGAAGGCCTGGAGAACCACGCCGATGATCGCGTGGTGAACGAGCTCGACATCGAGATGGGGGGAGACCAAGCCGGCTTTCTGGGCTTGCGAGAGCTCTTTCATTTCCCCGAGGCTCGCCGCGATGAACCGGTTTGCGAGCTGGTTGCGAAGCTCCTCACCCAGCAGCCCCGAATCCGAGGTCATGCATTGGAAGAAGAAACGGGCTTCGGGCGTATCGGCGACCTGTGTGACCAGATGTCGGATACCGCACCGGAGGTTTTCCTCGAGCGGGAGCGATTGCAGATCGAGATGGGGAGGGCGGAGGGTGGTGCGCAGCACTTGGTCGAACACGGCCAGAAACAGCGCTTCTTTGGTGCCGAAGTGGCTGTAGAGGGTGGCCTTGCTTACTTCTGCTTTTCGAGCGATCGCATCGACACTCGCTTGGTGGAACCCCTGCCGCGAAAACTCTTCGAGCGCGGCGTGGATCATGCGCTCATTACGTTGCTTCTGTCGGAGCGTGGGCATGGAATGCACCTCGGCGGAAGGGTGTGAGTATAAAACTAAACTTGCGAGTATGTGTATTTAGACTAAGGAGTTTGAATTTGTCAAGGATGACTGGCTTTTCGTCAGGATGGATGTCGTTGGCGATGATCTTCTCCTTGCGACTGGGGCCAACGAGCCAACGGAGAGTTCTGGGTAAAATCATCCAATACACGCTTGCCAAGACCGAAATCTGGTAGACTTGTCGGACGAGGATTCGGTTTGCCACTGGCCCGGGGTTCGTCGGCATGCGGATGGTGAGTTCCCGAAATCATTGGTGCCTTGAAAGAGCAAGAGGGACACGATGAGTAGATGCTGCTTGTGCGTCCTTATGATTTCTATTCTGATCATTGCCTTTTCGGAGGCTTTTGCCGCTGGCTTCGGAAGTGACTACATTACTTCGATGGAACACTTTGCGAGAAGAGAATACCCGGAAGGAATCAAAGCGTATTACAAATTTTTTCTGAGATCGAATCCGGCCATGAGCATTTCATCACGGCAAAAGAATCTTCTTTCCGCATTTGCCTATTTCAAAAAACGTTGTGTCACGGCTCCCTCGGACAGCAATGCAAAACTGCATTTGAGCATCGTCTATCGCCTCATCGAAAATTGGCGGTATGCAGAAAGCTCTCTTGAGAACATTTTGAGTCAGCATCCTTCGTCGGGCGTTGCCCGATTCATCAAGGGCGAATTGTACCTCGCCATGAATCGGATCGACGATGCAAAAAATGAGTTTCAGAAACTCAGAGGAAACCCTCGTGCGGAAAAGCTGGTTGTGCTGGCCGATATCCTCATGAAACGACGGGGAGTCGGGACGAATCCGGCGGTTCGCCGCGCAGCACTGTTACAGCGAGCCTATCGTCACCTCGACTTCATGGAAAACGCCAAAGCCGAAGCCGCGTTTCGACAGGTTATCCGTGAATTCCCCGACGAAGTCGAGGGGTATAGGGCTTTGATCGATCTCCTCGTCGCGATGGGGCGGCTTGACGATGCTGACGAAATATTCGCCGCCCTGCGGAACGTCGTCGGAACGCAAGTTTGTATTCCGCTTCAGGAAGCCAGATTGCGATATTTTCAGAAGCGGTTCCAGGATGTTGTGAACATTCTCACTCCCCTGGAGGAGCGGGAACAGACGAACGATTATTTCGTTTTCTTTCTTGCGGAGAGTTGCTTCAACATCGGAAAATTCGATAAATCCGCTGTCTTATTCCACAGATTGGCGAGAAATGATCCTGAAAATCTTGGTTTCATCCTGAGGGAGGCCGCATCCTTCGAGGGAATGGGAAATCGGGCGCTTGCCGCTGAAGTCTTGAAACGGGAATTGAATCGGCATTCCGATTCCGGTCTTGTGCGAATGGAACTGGGGAGCCTTTGGGAACGCATGAACCGCCTCGAGGACGCAAAAGCGGAATACCAGGCCGTTGCCGGTTCCGATTCACCGTTTCGGTTCGAGGCGGGATCCAAACTGAAACACCTTGTCGCCAAACTCGTAGAAGAGGAAAAACAACGATTGGCCCGCCTTTTGGCAGAAAAGAACAGGGAAAAAAGTCCCGTCGGCACTGTGCGTGAAACCGCTCCAGCACTTGGCTCACCGCGATGTGACAAAAATGAGTCACAGGAGGTGAAGCTTTTTCAGTCTATGGTTCGCCAGCAGCAAGATCTGACGAAGCGGCTTAAACGGCTTTCCGATTAGAACATCCCGTATTGAGCGGGCTGATGAAAAAATGTAACCTTTCAGAAAGCCACGTTGTTCCCGTAGGTGGAAAAACAGTATTGGCTTCGGGGAATGTTTCGAATGTTCAGGGAAAAGGAATGGTTCGATGGTCGGCGGTAATGGCCTTCCCGAGCCGGTCGTGCCTTCTTCGGCCACCGGGCGAACCGATGATGAGATCGTCGGGGACGTTCGGAACGGAGTTGCCAGGGCGTTCGAAATCCTCGTGCAGCGATACGAGAACAAGATCTACAAGTTTTTCTTTCGCATGACCGGCCATTCCTCCGATTCGGAAGACCTCACGCAGGAAGTGTTCGTTCAGGCTTTTCGGGCTTTGACTCGATATCAGCAGCGAGGCTTTTTCGGCGCATGGCTTTTTACGATAGCGAGAAATTTATCGAAAAACTTTTCGGGAAAGAGAATGCGCGACAATCGATTGATAACGCCACGGGAGCTGCCGGAAAACATCCCTGCCCCCGCCGGGGCCGAGGAGGCGCAGGACCAAGCGCAGGCGATGCTTGCTCCGCTTCCCGAAGAGTATCGAAGAGTGATGATTCTCAAATACGTTTCCGATCTGACGTGCGAAGAAATCGCCAGGGTCGAGAGCCTATCGGAATCCGCCGTCAAACAGCGGCTGCACAGGGCCAGAGAAATGATCAGGGAGATGGGACGCCCCGAATGACCCACTGAGAGTGGTGTGGGTTCAATTTTCCCGATGTTTTCCCTGAATTGGCGATCCGGCAGGAAGGGGTGCCTTGGCGTCGGAAATCAATACCCTTTCGGGACCGGAATCGGGTGGGAGTTCACCGCCATCGGATGCGATCTTGGCCAGAAAAAGCGCCACGTCTCGCATACGGATCCGCTTTTCGCCGAATTCGAGATCGTAGGCATTGTCATACCATGTCCCTGGGCTTTTTGAGAGAACCAGGTAGTTCATTCCTCCGGCGGCAACCCATTCTGCATCGGGCGGGTGAGCCGAAGCCGGATCCGAATCGAAGCTGTCGCCGATGATTTCATGCCGGTCTTCGGCCGGACCTCGGTAGTCGCATTCCCAAACATATGTTCCTTTCTGAAACGTCGTTGCCGTTCTGATATACGCCGATAGCGAGGTGAAGTCCGTCTTATCGGCGATGCAGTCGAGCATCTTACGAATCGCGTCAGGTTGGGAAAATCGCATGGCATTCCGCGCCTTATCGGACGGCCATAAGCCGAAAAAGCGATTGTGGAGCAGCAGTTCATCCGGGGATGGATCACCGACCGGTGGCGGCGTCTTATCGAGAATGACAGATGCATGGACGGCATAATCGATGGTCTGGGAAGGGGAAAGCCCCGGTGGAACGAAGGTTGGGAAGCGCTTCCGGAGGAACTCCAACGCCGTTGCAGGTGGCGTGGCTTGCGTGAAGATGTTTTTTGCCTCATCATCCGCCAGGGGACCCTTGGGAAGGCTTTCCTCATGCTCGAACACGACGTTTGACCGGCTCAGGTAATTCGCCTCCAACGAGGAGATATACTTCCTGACGACGGATCGGCAGTCGCTCTCGTCAGCCGGATTGTCGTTCCCGGCCATCTCTTTTGGGATAGGCGTCAGGCGGACCATTTTTTTCAGGGTGTGCCCCGAACTTTCGAATGCGTTGCTGTCCCTGATGAGCAAAACCGGTTCGTCGGAGTATCCCTCACCGCATTCCCGGATCACCTTCAGAACTTTTCCAGGCCTCTGGGCTGTTTTGACGCAAGAACTCCAGGATGTTTCCGCTCGGTACAGGGGCTGCCCTTTTGCGACAAGATCTCCGGGGGAGACGAGCACCTGGAATTTCCATCTCGAATACTCTGCGTTGCCACTCCCGTGTTCGTCGAACTGAGAGGGCAGGCAGACGAATGTTTTCAGGGCCCCGTTCGCAGTGCCCTCCCAGGTGGCGGCCACCAATTCGTCCAAGGGATATGCATCTCGCTTCCCGTCCGTCAGGAACCGGATTCCTTCCATTGACCCGCCATGGGCGAGAGGCTCGGGGGAAACGACGAACCGTGCGAAAACCATCTTCGTGACGTCCTTGCAGGTTCCGCGGGAGAACACATTCACGGAATGGAGTGTGTGAAAATAACCGTGCGGTGTCGATATCGAGACCATTCCGCGGCTGGTGGGATAGTCTCCGTTCGGGATGAATACGCGAGAATATGTATCCTGGCATACGACTAACACGGATGACGGCATTTCATTGTCCACCAGCAAGCTGAATTGCCCTACACCGTTTTGGGGGCCTTCGCAGGCATACCATCGTCCGCCGAGCAGTCGGTCTTCCGCGGCTGTGATGCCTGCAAACGCAGCTTCAAGCGCAACCCGTTCGTGAACGTGCTTCATCGTCCACGACGCCTGCTGGGAACCCTTGCGCAGGAAGGCCAGCAGGAGGATTCCGAGAGCGGTCAGCATGGTCACGACGAGAAGGATCGAAAAACCTCTTCGTGCGGGTTTCCGGCCGTCGCCGATCAGTGCTGAAACAGTGGTCATGGGATCTCGCGCGGGAACTGCGGTTCGGCATTGCGCAGCTGGATGCTGTTCGAAATGATGAAGAATTTCTTGCCTTTCGGCTCCTGGACCTTGATGCGGAAAACGACCAGCGATTCGTCGAGACGCTTGATTCCGAACTCGATGACGTGGTCGGCGAGCGTCAGAAGCGAACCGCTCTCAGACCGCATTTTCAGACGCCGTTGCGGGTCGATATATAACAATCGCTTTTCATGGTTCGAGTCTGCGAACAGCAACTTGTCGAACCAGTGGTCCGTGTCGGAGGCTACCGGCGGATAGAGAAGATGCGTTCCAAATTCGAGCCAGAGAGAGAGCTTGTTGGAACTCTGCCGTATCGCGTTGAGGGCGTCCAGACGCTGCATTTTCGAGTCGATCTGGGCTTGCGTGCTCAGAAGGAGCGATAGGCCCGCAAGGATCATGGAAAAGAGGCATGCGTAGATCATGACTTCCACCAGGGTCATTCCGTGCCGGACCTTGCTTCGGACCGGTTGTGCCCGGTGATCGGCGGGCCAGCAGACGGAGTGGAGGGGGCGCAGACGCATGGCGACTTACTTTCTGGAATATTCCGGAAGGCCGACGAGCGTCGAGAGCGAGATTCGCTCCGTGGGTCTGTCGGACCAGGACATTCGGATGGATACGAGAAACAATCTGTCGGAACCTGGATATGCGGTGACTGTTTGCTTGACCGAAAGATTCGTACCGTTTTCCAGGCAG
>JAKQOH010000146.1 GCA_029565415.1 Candidatus Rifleibacteriota bacterium
AAGGGAACGTTTTCGGTGACGCCGCTCTGGAGAACCGTCGTTTCCGAGCTTTTCCAAATGGCCCGCCGTCACGCCCCCACCCTGGAAGAAGTCATAGTCGCCTTCGCCGGCGAAAATGACACCAAAAGCTATAGAATAGCGAGCGTTTCCAGTCGCCAGTATTCCGACTCGGATCTCTTCTGGCCGGTGAACGGGGATATCTCGTCCGGCTTCGGCATGCGCAGACACCCGATCACCCGTCGTTCCTCCTTCCATACCGGCATCGACATCCGCTCGAAGAACGGCACGCCCATTATCTGTCCGATCGACGGGATCGTCGTTTCGGCCCGCCGCGCAGGTGCCATGGGCCGGGAAGTCCGTATCCAGAGCGACAATATGACGCTCGTGTTCGGCCACCTCTCGGCATACCGGTGCACGGTCGGCCAGCGGATCCGCGCGGGACAGCTTCTCGGTCTGGTCGGCAGTTCCGGTCGCACGACGGGGCCGCACCTGCATTTTGCCCTCAAGAACAGCGGCCGCTGGGTCAACCCGCTGCCGTATCTGACGGCGCGACGCCTTGCCAGCCGTTGAGAAGACTGGTTCGGGGCGAATCGGCATGATCGGCTCTCGAACGGATCCGTCTGAACTGCGCCATCCGCGCGCCGCCGGCCCGCTTCCTGTCTCGTGCGGGTCGGGCACGAAAAGCCTCGCGTTTCTGTTCCTCTTTTTTGCCGCGTGTTGCAGCGCCGGTGCCGCCGGACCGGTTCACCCCACCGACCCACGCGGGATCCACGATGCGCCGGAGGTTTCCGAAAACGCCCTCGCGGCGTATGAGGAAGGGTATCGCCAGTATCGCGCCGGGCGCTTCGACGACGCGATGCACAGTTTCCAGGAGGCTCTCAAGCGTGAGCCGAACCTCATGAAGGCCCATTACTGGCTCGGCAAGCTGTACCGGGAAATGGGCAGGCTGCGCGAGGCCGACTTTCACTGGGAAGAAGTGCTGAGACTTCAGAAGCTCGTCCGCGAGCGGCGCGAGGCGCTGAGCGTCCAGACGAACGAGTATCCGGCGCTCAGTCAGCTGAAACAGACCCGCAGGCGCCAGGAAGAAGCCGAAGAGGCATTCCAGGAAGGAAAGCACCTCCTCAAGGAAGGCCACTGGGAAGGCGCGGTCGCCTGCATCAAGAAGGCGGTCGGACTGTATCCGGCACATATCGATTATCAGAAACTCCTCGCACGTCTCCTGTGGGACCGCAACGACCGCCAGGGCAGTGCGAAAGCCTACGTCGAGATGCTAGATCTGCATCGGGACGTCGACCGTGACCTCATCGACGAAGCGACCGATCGGCTCGTGAAGGCAGGATGGCACAAGGAGGCCGCCCGCCTCCTGCGCGAAGCCACACGAAGGCTCGCCGGCGATGTCGTGCTCCAGCAACGCCTTTCCTCCATCGAGGACCGCGGCGATGCGAAGCCGGTCTCGTCCGGCTCCGTCATCGACCGGTCGCGCGGGCTGGTGATTCTCGATATCGGACTTGAGTCCGGCCTGACACTTGCCGATGAGTATACATTGAAGCTGCATTCGTTCCGGCCCGGCGAGTCGATTCTCGACCCGAAAACCGGCCGGGTCATCGGTCGGCACCCCGACACGGTGACGGCGGATCTGCTGGTGACCAAGGTGTTCGCACGGTCGTGCTGGGCACTGATCCGCCAGGACCACGGAAGCGGCGTGAAAGCGGGTGATTTGATTGAAGTCCAAAGCGGCGAGCGGTGACGGCACAAAGCTCATAGCGGCAAACAAGCACGCGTTCCACGAGTATTTCATTCTCGACAAGCTTGAAGTGGGGATCTCCCTCGTCGGCTCGGAGCTCCGCCCGTGCCGGGAAGGTCGGGTCAACCTCAAGGACGGATATGCCGAGGCCGAGAACGGCCAGTTGTGGCTGAACGAGGTCCACATCGGCTCGAACCCCTTCTCGAACAGACTCGATCATGCCCCATTGCGACGCAGGCGGCTCCTGGCACACAAGCGCGAGATTCTGAAGCTTCAGCAGAAGCTGAAGGTCACCGGACACACCCTCATTCCGCTCCGGATGTATTTCAAGAGCGGCAAAGTCAAGGTCGAGCTGGGCCTGGCCAAAGGCAAAGCCCAGTATGACAAGCGGGAAACGATCGCGAAAAAGGATCTCAAGCGCGAGCTCGACCGCGAGATGAGCGAGAGAAGGCGATGATGTCGAACCGTTTCCGGCGCTCCTGGCGCCATACTCTTGCCGCCGGTGCGGCGGTCGTCCTGTTCATGGCCGGGCCCTCGTTCGCCCAGGAAAGCGAGCGCTCGAAGGGCTATATCAACGCCCGCGAGTTCGCCGAATCGCAGGGAATCGCGTATCAGTGGTTTCCCATGCAGAAAACCCTCGTATTGACACGGGGTGGCCGGACGATGCGCCTGACGGTGGGCAGAACAGATGCGCTGGTCAACGAACAGCCATTCGTCCTTCCCTCGCCGCCGATCCTGGAGAACGGCCAGGTGATAGTTCCCGCGCGATCGATCATCAATGCGTTCGCTTCCCAGCAGGTGTCTCAGAAACCTCTCTTGTCGAAACCACCGCAGGTGAAGATCGAAAGCCCCGAGGAAACGACGGAAGAGGAGTCGGACGAACTCGGCCCGGACACCCCCGCCGACGAAGAGTCAGAAAGCCAGACCACGCCCGTCCAGCAACCGGCGCCACAGCAGCCCCCAGCCCCGAAACCCCCGGCCATCCTGGTGCCCGAGCCGGGAGAGGAACCAACCGTCGAGGAGGAGAAAGTATCCACTCTCGTCACGGTCCGCCACTCGGTTCGTGAAGATCAAACCCGCGTCGTGCTCGAGTTCGACGGCCCGATGAGCTATACGAGCGAGAATCTGGGAAAAGGCAAGCTCAAGCTCCGCATCAACGGCTGCAAGAACATCATTCCCACGAAACGTTCGAATCCAGCAGGCCGCGATCTGAAAAGCGTCACCTTCCACGCCGGCCCCGACCGGAAAGGCCTTGTCGTGAATTTCGACGCCGTTTCCGGGGAAGTCCCTCCTCTCATCGAAACGGTTGCCAATCCGTACCGGATCGTGCTGTCCTTCAAGGCGCCTCCTGAGGTCCTGGCCTCCGCAACCCAGAAACTTGCAGCGGCAAGCGCCACGGCAGAGGTGAAATCGAAACCAGCGTCGGAACCGGCTGCCATTTCGGCGTCCGCATCCGGACAGATAGCGGCGGCTCCGGCGAAACCCCAGGAACCCGCCAAAGCCGAACAACCCGGGACGCCGGAACCAGCTCAGGCAGAGCCTCCTGCCCGCGAACCGGCGAAGAACCTCAAGTTCGATGTTCCCCTCGAGACGCTGACCCGAACGGTGTTCACCGGGAGAGCGATCGTCATCGATCCGGGCCACGGCGGCTCGGACCCGGGGGTCACGGCGAACGGGCTCTCCCCGGAGAAAGAGATCACCCTTTCCATCGCGGCGAAGCTCAGGCAGACGCTTCGCCAGATGGGCTTCAACGCGTATATCCTGCGCTCACAGGATACGACGATGTCGCCTGCCGACAGGCTTGCCGCGGCAAACAAGGCAGGTGGCGACCTGGTCGTTTCCATCCATGTCGGTGGCTCCTCGGATGAATCGATCGAGGGAACAGCCTGTTTCAGCTACGACAGCGGCGGCATCACATTCGAAGGGGAGTCCGGTGGAAGAATTTCTCCCCATAATGTCTACGGTGACTGGTCGAAGGCGACGCGATTCGATCTTGCGCGTTTCCTGTCGGGAAAAATACGCGACCGGCTCGTTCAGCATCTCTCGGCGCGTGATCGGGGCGTCAGGCCCCTCCCCCTCCTCCCTCTCAGGTTCATGGTTTACCCCGCCGTCCTGGTGGAGGTGGGAATGCTCTCGAATCCGACAGAGGGACCGAAGCTCAGCACCACCGCCTATCAGGAAGCCGCAGCTCGTTCCATCGCAAATGGAATCGTCGATTTTTTCAACAGCATCAAGCTGAATCCGTAAGCGGAGGCCGTAAATGCAGCCAGTCATCAAAAAGCGTCAGCGGCATCAGCCGGAGAATTTTCTCTTCATTCTGATGGGTTTGATTCTCATGGGGCTTCTGATCTCAGGGTATTTCCTGTTTGTCGACAAAGTTCTCCCCAGCCTGACCGGAACCTCCGGGAGTTCAGACTCCTCTCAAACGGCCTCCAGGTCAGGTTCGGATGGCTCTTCAGCGGGAAGTTCCGAAACGATCATCCCCGAAGGGGAAGGAATGGCCGTGACGCTGTATTTCGGGGCACGCGGCGGAGAGCACCTCGTCAGAGAAGTTCGGAGAATTCCCGAGCAGAAGATGCTCCTGAGCCAAGCCACGGAACTGGTCAAAGAACTCATCAAGGGCCCGTTTTCTCAGGGCTCGCGTGCGTTGATTCCCGGGGGCACCCAGCTTCGCTCGCTCTTCTACAGCCAGGGCACCTTTTACGTCGATTTTTCAAAGGAATTCGCTGACATACATCCCGGTGGTGCAATAGAAGAGACATTGTCGCTGTACTCCGTCGTCAACACCCTCACGGAGCTCGATCGGAAAGCGCGGGTCAGATTCCTCATCAACGGTCTGGAACAGGAAACGCTGAAAGGCCATGCAGGCCTGAAGAACGCGTTTTCGAGATACGAGCAGCTTCTGCTCTCTCCCGGAACATGAGCCCCGACCATCAAAAAGCCCCGGCTTCGAAAAAAGCCGGGGCCATGTCGAGCGGCAGCAGCGGAATCACCCACCGTAGGTGGAACTCGCGCATTTGTGATACGGCCAGCACTGAACTTTCTTTTCATCTCCCGTTCCGGGGACCCATTGATATTGTCCACCTTGAGGGCAGGCAGGGAGGGACTGTCCAACGAGAAGGGGCTTCAGGTCATTGATGGTGCCAGGGTATTCCCCGCGTTCGGTGTTGTACAACTCGGTCATGCGGGAGAGGAGGGATGAGTTTTCCCAGCATTTGTTCTGCCGGGCCCTCTCGCGAACTCTATTGAAGTGAGGGAGAGCCATGGCCGCCAGAACACCGATGATCGCGATGACAATCATAAGCTCGATGAGCGTGAAGCCTTTTCTTTTCATAGATATTTTCTCCTAACCCAAGTATACTTCTTCCAGAGAGATTTGCAAGAAAACAATCACCGGGGAGCTTTGTTGCAAATGGCCCAGAGGATACATATAATGAAATTCATGAACCGGCTGACTCCGCTCGTGGTATCACTTCTCGCACTGGGTTTGATGACTGGCTGCGTCCCCGACAAGTATGGTTTCTCAGAGGAATTCGGGAAACCCGGCTCAGGGAGAGGAGAATACCTCAGCCCAACCGACATGGATCTCACCCCTGACGGCGATCTGGTGATTTCCGATTCCGGGAACAACAGAATCCAGGTCGTATCTCCGAAGAACGGTGCCTATAAACTGGCGTTCGGTGAGTATGGCACGAGCGGGTACAAAATGTCCGGCACCGCCGGCTGCGGTGTGAATCCCCTGACCGGCGAGGTCTGGGTATGCGACATGAGAGGGAACAAGCTGGTGAAGTTTTCGAAAACAGGCGCCCCTCTCCTCAAGGTCGATAAAAAGATGAAGTTGCCAATCGACGTTGCCGTCGACGGGCAGGGGAATATTTACGTCCTGATGTCGAAACAGGCAGATATCGTCAAGTTTGACGGATTCGGAAGCCACATCGGGAATATCGGGGGCACAGGCAAGACGGCTCTCGTGTTTCCCACATCCATCACTGCCAGAGAAGACGCATTGTATGTGACCGATTACGGCGGCAAGCGTATCCTCAAAATGAGTTTCACTGGAGAACTCATCAAGGAATACACGAAGAAGGGCGAGTATGAAGAGCTGAAGGGACCTTCCAACATCTTCATCGACTCTCGGGGCAATCTTCTCGTTCTCGATATGGGTGAGGTTCCGATCGCCATTCTTGCTCCCGACGGACAGCTTCTGTCGAAGATCGGAGAGTTCGGCAACGAGAAAGGGCAGTTTTTGTATCCCCGCGGAATCGTCTCCACATCGAATGGTGAGATTCTTGTGCTCGACAACAGCCGCAACTGCATTCTGACATTTAAAAATGCAGCCAAATAACGAAACCGTCCGGCAGAGTATATGTCCCTTTTTCGTTCGCTCCTGACATTCGGCATTCTTTTCGGAATCGCTGCAATAGGTTTTCTCGCCGGAGGATTTCTCTGGTTTCACGAGCAGACCCTTTCACCTGCGCCACGTGCCGGGAATGCGGCCCCGATCGACATCGAGATCAAACCCGGCAATTCTCCCAAGGAAATCGCTTCCCGTCTGAAAGCCGGCGGTATAGTCCGAAGTGCGTTCCTGTTCCGTCTTCTGACCTCTCTGTATGGTGTTGATACTCGACTGAAGCCGGGAAAATACAAATTCAACGGCACCGAATCCATCGAAGAAATCCTCAAAACACTGATCAGCGGCCGCGAGGAACTGGTCCGCGTCACCATTCCGGAAGGCCTGACACTGGCCGCTATTTCTCAACTGATCGAAAAAGCCGGCATTGCGTCGTCAGCGGCGTTTCTCGAATTGTCCCGGTCCAGGCGCATCTCGAACAGCTTTTTTGAAGAGTGGGGCCCCCTCCCCTCCCTGGAAGGAATGGCCTTTCCAGAAACATACGCCTTTTCCAGGGGCACCGACGTCGAGGAGGTGCTTTCCACGATGCTTCGCATGACACGCGACAGGGTCGACCGTCTTATCGGCGGGCCCACAACCTCTTCCGGCCTGACGAAGTATGAAGCCTGCATTCTCGCTTCGATCGTCGAGCGCAAGGCGAAACTTGCCTCCGAAAGACCGCTCGTGGCCTCCGTTTTTCTGAACCGGCTTCGAAGCGGCATGCGCTTGGAATCCTGCGCAACTGTACAGTTCGCTCTCCCCGAACACAAGGAGCGGCTCACATTCGAGGATCTGAAAATAGCCTCTCCCTTCAACACCTATCAGAATAACGGTCTGCCGCCCACGCCGATATCCAATTTCGGCATCTCCGCGCTGGAAGCCGTCGCGTCCCCGGCCGTCACGGAATACCTCTTTTTCGTCTCGGATGCCGCGGAAGGCCACAGATTCTCCACGACACTGGCAGAACATGAACGATCGCGGAAAGACTTTTTCCAGATCAGAAAGAAAAAAAACCGGCAATGAGCCCTCGTCATTCCGTGAGAGTCCTTGTCTCTCTCCTCCTCCTGACGCACGTTTTTGCGCTCCCCGGATTCGGAGGCGAAGCAAGAATAATCTCTCTCGTCCCGGAAATAACGGAATTCCTTCTGGAAATGGGAGGAGGGAACGCCCTCGTCGGCATCTCGGACACATGTGCCCTTCCTGGTGATACCGCGCTCATTCCCCGCGTTGGTTCTATAGAACTTAATATGGAAAAAATCGTCGCGTTGAAGCCAACGGTCATCTTCGATCTGAACGGGGCTCACAAGCGATACGAACTGCTTTTCCGCCAACTTTCCCTCACGTATGTGAATATCGGAATAGATCACCTGGCCGACATTCCCTCCGCTGCCGTGCGTCTTGCGAACGAACTTGGAACTCCCGAGCGCGGGGCGGCGTTCATGGCCGCATGGGATCGGGAATTGTCCAGCCTTTCCTCCAGACACGGCTATCCGAAACCCCGGATCTACATCGAAACCTGGGATGCCCCCCTCCAATCGGCCACGGAAAAAAGTTTCATCGGGCAGCTAGTCCAGCTCGCCGGCGGTGAAAATGTCATCAGCGATTCATCGAACAGATACCCAGTCGTCACAGATCCTCAGGTCATCACCAGCAATCCCGAAGTCATTCTCATTGCCTATCCGATTGGCGATATTTCCAGAATTGGTTCGAGGCCGGGTTGGGGAGACATCGACGCCGTCAGAAAAAAGCGTGTGTATCAACTCGACGATGCCTATATAAGGCCTGGCTCAGCCGTGCTGAAGAATATCTCCCGCCTGTCTGATGTGATACAAAACAGATAATATTATCATTTTATTGTTTACAGCATTCCCCTTTTCGGGGGTTGGGGAAGAGAGAGTGTAACCCGATCCAAGCACGATTTCAGAGGAAATCATCCTCTCTTGGGGAGGAGCAAAATCGAGGCAACCGACATGAAAAAAAACATGGAAAACCGGATGAATACAAGACCCTCTTTCCGGGCATCCCTTTTCTGGGTGAGCGTTTTTCTTACGCTAGTCAGCTTCCCGACTCCCGGTCTTTTTGCAGAAAGCCGCGTGAAGTCTGAAACGGCCAGAACGGCGACGGCAACAGCGGCATCGCCTGGAGCGAAGCTTACGGAGAAAACATCTCAGAAAGAGCCGTCGTTAACCGTCGATGTCGCGACAACCACGACGAGATTCACTTTTAGTCTTCCCACGTCGGGTTGCGTTTCGATTCAAACCCGATCGAAGACGAAGAGGCAAAACGAGCGGCTCTGGGGCCCCTTCTGGTGCGAACCGGGAACGTATATCGCGACCATCCCCACAGACCTCGTCACAGGGCGCAAGGGAATACTCGAAGTCTTTTCGGTCTCTCTCGCTCCGACCGTCGTCATCGGGCGGTCCGGGAAAGGAGAACGCCAGTTCATCCGGCCGATGGGCCTTGGCTGGGATGCGACGTCCCGAGAGC
>JAKQOH010000147.1 GCA_029565415.1 Candidatus Rifleibacteriota bacterium
GACCGGCATCGGCGGCGTGAAGGAAGTCGTCTTCTCGGTGCAGGGCGCCGGGGCGTTCGGCCGGCTCAAGTTCGAGAGCGGCGTTCACCGCGTTCAGCGCGTGCCCGCGACCGAGGCGTCGGGGCGCATCCACACCTCGACCGTCACCGTCGCCGTGCTGCCCGAGGCGGAAGAAGTCGACGTGAAAATCGACGAGCGGGAGCTGCGGATCGACGTGTTCCGTTCCTCCGGACCCGGCGGCCAGAGCGTGAATACGACCGACTCGGCCGTGCGCGTCACGCATATCCCCACCGGCATCGTCATCAGCTGCCAGGACGAGAAGAGCCAGCACAAGAACAAGGCCAAGGCCCTCCGCATCCTGCGTTCGAAGCTGCTCGACAACGCCCGGGCCGAGCAGGACAAGGCCCGCGCCGAGGACCGGCGATCCCAGGTGGGCACCGGAGACCGCTCGGAGCGGGTCAGAACCTATAACTTCCCCCAGCAGCGGCTCACCGACCACCGGATCGGCCTGACGCTGCACCGGCTCACCGAGATCGTCGAGGGCGACCTCGACGAGGTGGTCGATGCGCTGATCGTGGCCGACAACCTGCGCAAGCTCGAAGCCGAAGGCGCAGCCGCCGTCTGAACGCCTGATGCTGACGGTTCGCGATCTGATGCGGGAAATGGTCGCCCGCCTCGAGGAGGCCGGCGTGTCCGAACCCCGGCCCGGCGCTTCGCTGCTGCTTTCTGCGATCCTGCGCGTCGAGCGCGGCTTCCTGCCTCTCGTGTATGCCGACCCGGTGACCGAGGAGCAGACGCGTATCGCCCGCGACTGGACGGCCCGACGGTGCCGCCACGAGCCGGTGCAGTATGTCCTGGGACTCTGGGAGTTCACCGGGCGGATGCTGCATGTCGGTCCGGGGGCGCTGATTCCGCGGCCCGAGACGGAGGAGTGGCTGGATCGTCTTGCAGATATTATATCAGACAGAATACATGTGGAGTGGCCCTGGACGTTCGCGGATATCGGCACGGGAACAGGTGCCATCGGGTTGAGCCTGGCCTCCCGGTTCGCCAACGCGTTCGGCCTGCTCACGGATCTCTCTCCTGATGCGCTCGGGTGGGCGAAGCGGAATCTCGGGGTGTTTCCCGAAGCCGCCGGCCGTGTGGCCCTCGTGCAGGGGGACCTGACGACGATGCTGCGAGAAGGCGCACTCGACCTGCTCGTCTCGAATCCCCCCTACATATCCCGGGATGAGATGGCCGGCCTGATGCCGGATGTGAGGGACTGGGAACCCGCTCTTGCCCTCGACGGGGGAATCGGCGGGCTCGAGCCCTACCGGCTGCTGCTGGCCGATGCCCTTCGCGTGGTGCGGCACGGCGGCCTGGTTGCGGTCGAGCACGGCCACGGGCAGCGCCGGGCTCTCCTGGATCTTGCCGAACCCGCGCTCGAGCCCATCGAGATCTTCAGCGACGTGGCGGGCCTGGAACGATGCCTCGTCTGGAGACGAAGATGATATGAAGCAAACGACAAGGACGATTCCCGAACTCCTCGCCGAGCCGGCCCTCTGGGCGGCCTTTGTCGCGGATATGCAGAGCGGCGGCGTGGCGGTGCTGCCAACGGACACGCTGTATGGGCTTGCGGCGGATGCCGGGAGCCCGGCCGGGGTGCGGGCGATCTACGACGCGAAGGGGAGGGGGGAGGAAAAGCCCCTGATCCTTTTCCTGCCCGATGCCGAAGGTCTCTCCAGGCTCGGCATTACCCCGGAACCGCGTGTGCGGCGGCTTCTCGACCGCCACTGGCCAGGGGGATTCACGGCGGTGTTCGCCCTGTCAGGGCGTCCGCTGCCGGCGTTCGAGTTTCCCAGCCTCGGTGTCCGCGTGCCGAACCATCCGGAGTTGCTCCAATTGCTGCGCAGATACCCGGGCGGCCTGTTGACGACGAGCGCGAACAAATCCGGGCTGCCGCCGCTTCCGGATGCCGCTTCCATCATCGAGACGTTCGGGCCGGCCGTGGCCTGGGTGCTGGATGGCGGTCGTCTCGAACCATCGCCGCCATCCACCGTTGCCGACGTGTCCGTCTGGCCCCCCCGCATTCTCCGGCAGGGAAAGATTCTGCTGGATCTTTCCTGATTTTCCACCGCTCCGGTCCGGGTATGGTAGAATGAGCGCCGCCGAACAGCCATGAACAAGATTCCGCTTCAGACGAGACTCATCATCCTGCTCGTGATCGCCCTGCTGATCCCGATCGCGGGGGCGAACATGATCCTCTGGAAAGCGCGCCAGGTGACCGACCAGCGCAGCGTCGTCCTCGCCATCAAAGCGCTTCCCGGACAGGCCGAATCGAAACTCGATATCATCGAATACGTCGATTCCTCCCAGAACAAGCTGCGACTGCTCGATGAAGGCCTCGAGCGGCTTGCATGGTGGTCGCGGGTGTATCTGATCGGATCGATCGTCTTCCTGCCTCTCGCCGTGATGGCTTTCCTGGGCTTCGTTTCCGTCGTCCTCGGGCCCCTGCGGGACGTCCTCGACCGACTGTCCCAGTTCCGGAACGACGGCACCCCGGCGAAGGAGGTCGACCTCCTCGCCTGCGCCTCCGAGTTCGATCGGTTCCTGGTGACGGCTCGCAACGTCCTCAGCGAGACGCGGTCGATCGCTTCGGAGCTGCGGATCAAGCTCGAACCGCTGACGAACATGGTTGTGTTTTCCGACGAGAACGTGAGCGCCTTCTTCACGGATGTCCAGGAAATATCGCGTAGTTCTAATTATATAGCAAACACTCTTGAATCTACAACGGCGAGCATCCAGGAAGTCTCGACGTCCGCGCAGACGATCGCCGATCGTTCCCAGAAAGCGGCCCAGGACAGCGGTGAGGCGTCGAAGGTCGCTTCGTCCGGAGGCTCCGCCGTCACCGAGACGATCGGCACGATGGAGGCGGTCAAGGACGAGGTGCTCGCCCTCGAGGATGTCATCGAAAATCTGAACTCGGCCAGCAAGCAGATCGGCGAGATCGTCAACACGATCACGAACATCGCCTACCAGACGAACCTGCTCGCCCTGAACGCCGCCATCGAGGCGGCCCGCGCGGGGGAGCACGGCCAGGGCTTCACCGTCGTCGCCGAGGAGGTTCGCAAGCTGGCCGAAGAGTCGGGCGAGGCGGCCGAGGATATCGGCAAGAAGGTCAAGGGGATGCTCGAGAAGACCGGCATCGCCGTCCAGACGATCAACAAGGGCACGACGAAGGTCATCGACGGCGTCAACGTGGCCAACGTGGCCGGCAACAACCTCACCCTGATCGTCTCCTCGGTCACGAACGTCAACCGCATGATCCAGGAGATCAGCAACGCCAGCCGGGAGCAGTCGGCCAATATCGACTCCCTGCGCCACAGTATCGAAAGCATCTCGGGCGCGACGAAAATCACGTCCGAAGGCACGAAACGCGTCGCGAGCGCCGTCAACGAGCAACTCAATTATATTCGCCAATATGTAGCCACGACGAAGGAGCTGCTGACCCTCGTCCAGCTCATGGGCGACATGCTCGACAAGTTCAACTTCCGCTGACCCCCGCACCGGAACCGCGCATCCCCCTATCTCGCATAGGCACAATGGGCGCGGGTGTCGTTCCGTCACCCTCCGCGTCCAGGGCAACCTGAGGAGCTGGATGGGTCGGAAACTCCAGCAAAAGGAGAGTATCTGGATTTCATCTGCGCCATCTGCGTCATCTGCGGATCGGTTCTCGTCGCGAAATGCGTGTCGTCCTGCGGTGATTCGTTTCTTCCGGCTCCCGGGAGGTGTTTTTTCGATCGGGGGTCAGGGTTTGGCTGCAATCTGCCGATGATCTGACTGGAGGCTCATCATGTCCCAGCGTCCCTTACTGTCCCTTTCACTCGAAGAATTCTCCGCCGAACTCGAGACCATCGGTCTGGAGCCGTTCCGCGCCCGTCAGGTGTGGGAATGGATCTTCCAGAAACAGGTGTTCGAGTTCGATGCCATGACCAACCTGTCGAAGGATGCCCGGGCGAAGCTCACCGAGCGGTTTCCCTCGATCCTGCCCCGCGAGGCCCAGCGGCTCGTCGATCCCGACGGCACCGTCAAGATCGCGGCGGCCCTCGCCGACGGCGAACGGGTCGAGGCGGTCGCGCTTCCCGGCGACGAGGAAGAAGGACTGACCTTCTGTCTTTCGACCCAGGCCGGCTGCCCGATCGGCTGCGCCTTCTGTCGGACGGGGGCGGGCGGGTTCCGCCGCCACCTGACGCGGGACGAGATCCTGCTCCAGGTGCTCATGCTGATCCGCGCCATGCGCCGCAAGCCCACGAATATCGTGTTCATGGGCATGGGCGAACCATTCCTCAACCGCGTCGCCCTGTTCGGGGCGATCGACGTGATGACCAATCCCAAGGGACTCGGTCTCGCCACGCGCCGGATCACGATCTCGACGGCCGGCGTCGTCGACGGCATCCGGGAACTGGCCGAGCGACCCGGTGAAGTGAACCTCGCCGTATCGCTGCATGTGGCCGACGACAAGACGCGCGACCGGCTCGTTCCGATCAACCGCAAGTATCCGCTCGCGAAGTTGCGGGCCGCCGTCGCCGGGTATATCGAGCGCACGGGCCGCCGCGTGACCTTCGAGGTCGTGTTGCTGAAGCAGGAGAACGACCAGCTCAACGACGCTCTCAACCTGGCCGCCTTCTGCGAGGGGCTGACCTGCCACGTGAATCTGTTGCGGTTCAACGCGTTTCCGGGTTCACCCTTCAAGCCCTCCGACGAGGCGACGGAAAAAGAGTTCAGGAAAGTGCTCAAGAAAGCCGGTATCCCGGTGACGGTGCGCCGTTCCCGCGGTCAGACGATCCTGGCGGCCTGCGGCCAGCTTTCTGGAAAAACGGGGAAGTAACCGATGGCGAAGAAAGAATCCTGCCTGCTGATCCTGGTCAAGATGGTGCTGTTGATGGCCCTTCTCGTGGCCGGTGTCATCGCGGGCGTTTTCTACGCGAAGGACCGGCTCAACGAGTTCTTCAACCGCGGCGACAACGTCGAGGTGCCGGATTTCCGCGGCAAGCACCTCCTGACCGTGTTCAAGGAAAAGCCGGCCGAGCTGATCATCGAGAAGCGCGATGAGAAGTTCGATCCGCGCTATCCCAAGGACTATGTCATCGCGCAGTATCCCGATCCGGGAACGCGCGTGAAGCCGAACAAAAAAGTGTTGCTCACGATCTCGATGGGCAGCAAGATGGTTGCGGTGCCCGATCTGGTCGACAAGAGCCCGCGTGAGGCCGAACTGGCGCTGCTCAATGCACAGCTCAAGGAAGGAAATCGCTCCTACATCGCCACTTCGCGCGTTCGCCGGGATCGCATCGTCGCCCAGTCTCCGCTTCCCTCGAACGAGCGTGAAACGCAGGGCAACGTCGATCTGCTGGTCAGCCTCGGAACCGGCCAGTCCCGTTCCCCGCTGCCGAGCCTGATCGGAAAGACCCTTCCCGACGCGAAGACCAATCTCCAGGGGTGGGGGCTCCGTGAAGGGAAGATCCTGTTCCGGCGCGATCCGAACCGGCCGAAAATGCAGGTCATCGCCACCCGACCTACGCCATACGAGCAGGTTGCCGAAGGGACGCCCGTGGACCTGTTGGTTTCGAACGGCAGTGACCCCGACACCGGCTCTGCCGAGGAGTTCAAGCGGTTCGAGTTCGTCGATGCGGCGCCCATCCAGAGTGAGTCGGCTGAGCCGGCGGCAAAAACGGCGGACAAGCCCGCTGCCAAGCCCGCAAAGCCTGCCGACGTGCCGCCGCCCCCGCGCATCCTGCTGGCCGACGAACCGGAGCCGGAAGTGCCGCCCCAGGTTCTTCCCCCGGTGCCCGAGCCGGCCGCCGAAACACCCGCTCCGGCAGCCGTTCCCAAGGCGACGGTGACTTTCGTGATGCCCGACGGGTTCATGCCCAAGGAAGTCAAATTCTTCCAGGTGTCTCCGCAGGGCCGCCAGCAGGTGTATGCCGGCACCCACAAGCCGCTCGATCAGATCCGGGTCGACGTGCCGCGGATTCCCGACAGCAAGGTGCAGATCTACATCAACGACGTGCCGATCGAAGATCGGCCGGTCCAGTGACGAAGCGCCCGCGGCCAACCGCGAGAGACGTGGGGAGGCAGATGCCATCATGATTGGAACGATCATCAACGACAAATTCGAGATCAAGCAGACGCTCGCCGAGAGCCACATGTACGATGTCTACCAGGCGGTCGAGCGCGAGACCGGCATGCCGGTCGCCGTCAAGCTGCTTCATGCCGAAATGGCCGAGAGCCAGGAGCGGGTGAAGGCGTTCAGCGAGGAAGTGCGCATGATCGCCGGCCTGAACCACCCCTCCCTCGCCCAGGTGCTCGATTTCGACGTCCACGACGGCCGCCCCTACTGCGTCACCGAGTTCATCGAAGGGAAGGATCTGCGCGACGGGATTCGCGGGGACCGGCCGATCTCCTTCTTCGACGCCTGCCGTGCGATCCAGCAGCTTGCCGTGCTGCTCCAGCACGCGTGCGATCAGAAACTGGCCGTGCGGACGATCAAGTTGTCGAACATCCTGCGCACGAACACCGGCCTGGTCAAAGTGCTCTCTTTCTCGCTGCCCCGGCTGCGGCTGGTTGGCGGTGCCGGCGACGAGACTGGCGGTATCCAGTCCGATCTCTTCTTCCTCGGAACCACGCTGTTCGAGCTTCTTGCCGGGGAATCTCCGATGCGAAAGCGCGGCGGCATCAACGAAATATGGGATGACAAGCTACGGCAGGCACTCCGGATCCGGCACTCTCAGTTGACCCCCGAACAGATCGACATGGTCGTCGCGTTCGTCGAGCGCACGCTGACCCGCGAAGTGAAGAACCGGTTTTCGGATCACGCGGCTTTCCTGATCGGCCTGTCAGATCTGATGCACGTTTCGGGCGATGCCGAGCGCAACGAGCGCGATCTGAAGCGCCGACGCCTTTCCAACGCCTCGGACGTCGTCGATGCCTTCAACGGCCGGATGGCCCAGACAACGGCCGCCGCCGTCGGGGCGGTTCCAGCCCCCGCGCTCCAGGCGGCGAACGAGGGTGGATCGATGGCCGCCGCGGCCCGCCGCACGGGCGGGGCAAAGGTGGTTCCTCTCACCAGATCCGCGACAGCCACCGCTTCGACGGCCGGGACCGGCGTCGGCTTCGTCGGCTCCGCCGCGCTGGCCGTCGCTGCCGAGACCGAGCCCTCTCCCGCTTCGACTCTCTGTCCGGCCGAGGAGATGCAGCTTCGCGGAGATCGCGAGGGGGCGGCGAAACCCGTTCTGCGGCTCTTGAACTCGGCCAAAGATCGGGCCGAAGCGGCTTCTCCGACGGGAAAAATATGGCAGAATATTGAAGAGCAGCCGTGGGTCCGTCATCCCTACGCCACGATCGGCATCGGCGGCTTCCTGCTCGTCGTGTTCGTGCTGCTCCTGATCTTCTGGTGAGCCGTCGATGAAACGACCGATCCTGATCGCCCCCTCGGTTCTTTCCGCGGATTTCGCCCGGCTTCACGAAGGTCTCGCCGCAATCGAGACGTCGGGAGCCCACTGGGTGCATCTCGACGTGATGGACGGCCACTTCGTGCCGAATCTCACCTTCGGCCCGCCCGTCATCGCCGCTCTGCGGCCGCATTCCCGGCTGCCGTTCGACGTGCATCTGATGATCGAAACCCCGCAGGAGTGGCTGTCGGCGTATCGGGATGCCGGTGCCGATCGTATCACGTTCCATCTCGAGGCGTGTCGCCATTCCCAGCGGTACCTGACGCGTGTCCGTGAACTCGGAGCGGCTTCGGGCATCAGCCTCAATCCGCAGACGTCGCTCGATGGCCTGGAATACCTGCTCGATGTGTGCGACCAGGTGCTGATCATGACCGTGAATCCGGGATTCGGCGGACAGGCGATGATCGAGCCGGTGCTCGGGAAGATTGCCCGGCTCCGCGAGATGATCGACCGTCTGGGCACGAAGACCCTGATCGAAGTTGACGGCGGCATCGACCGGAAATCCGCGCGAAAGATTATCGATGCCGGTGCCGATGTATTGGTTATGGGTTCTGCGTTTTTCCGAGATCAGGATAAATCCGGACTTGTGAGGGACGTCACGGCGCTCGCCACCTGAACGCCCCCGGAGGTGTGATGCTGGAACGACCGAAGGCTCTGCCCGAACTGCTCTCCTCGCTGGAGGAGCAGTGTCGTCTTGCGCCCGGGGATCTCGGTCTTCTTCAGAAGCTTGGCCGGCTGTATGTGCGGCAGGGAGCGTTCACCGAGGCGGCCGCGACGTATCGCCAGCTTCTGGCGATCGATCCGGCCCAGGTGACGGCGCTGGTCGAGCTGGGCATCTGTCTTGCCCGCCTTGGCTGTCATGATGAGGCGACCTTCTCGCTCGAACGGGCGCTGGAGATTCAGCCGCAGTCCTACTATGTCCTGCTTGCCTTCGCCAAGCTCAGCGAGCTGGCGGGAAACATCGAACGGCAACTCACCTTCCTGATGCGGGCCGCGAATGCCGCACCCGACAGGGCCGACATCCGTCTCGCCCTGGGGGAGTTGCTGCGTCGCCACGGGGATTTCGCGGGGGCGGCGACCCAGTATGAAAAAGCGATCGAGATCACTCCCGATCTCGAAGCGGCCAGGTTCGGCCTCGCGGTTCTTCACATGCGCCGTGACCGCTTGAACGAGGCGATGGAGCAGTTCCGCCAGATCGTTGCCCGCAACCCCAGCGCCCACGATGCGCAGTTCAACCTTGGCCAGTGCCTGTATCGACAGGGAAAGTATGCTCTCGCGGCCGTTTCGCTCACGGCGGCGATGCGGGGGATGCCGGAACATCCGGCGGCGATGCTGATGCTGGCCCGCTGCCGGTATCAGCTTGGCGATGCCGACCGGGCTCTCGTGATGATGGAGCGGCTGACCGAGCTCCAGCCTCAGAATCTCGAGCTGCTCGAGGAGCTGGGCCGTCTGTACCGCCAGGTCGGTGAAACCGACGCCGCGCGCGACGTGTATGCCCGGCTGGTCCGGCGTCATCCCGAGCGGGCCGCGTATGCCGTCACCCTGGCCGAGATCCTGAAAGAATCACGCAAATACGCCGAGGCGGCCGAAATACTCGAGGAGATGTTCCGGCATCATCCCGGCCATCTGGAAGGGCATCGGCTGCTCGGGGACGTCCTGTTCGAGCGCGGCCGTCTCAAGTCGGCCCTCGAGGAATACCGCAAAACCCTGATGGTGCGCGAGACCTTCGAGCCGGGCCTGCGCGGCGCCGCGCTGGTGCTGCGCGCGCTTGGGGACCGGAAGGCCGAATACGAGATGCTCACCCGCCTGATGACCTGCGGCGAGTTGCTGCCTGCCGACCTGTTCCGGCTCGGTCAGCTCGAGCGCGAGCTCGGGAACCCGACCAGCCTCGACCGGTTCCGCCGGGTCGCGGAACTCGCTCCCGAAACGGATCTGGCGCGCGAAGCCGAATACTACATCAGGCACAATACCAAGGCCGCCTGATTCGTACGGTTCCCCGTCTGCGGCCTGGTGGCGCTGCGTTTCACACAGAGGCACCAAGACACGAAAGGTTGACGAACCACAGAGGCACCGGGACACAGAGAAAACGCTTCTTCCCAACTCTGTGTCTGGTATGTGGGTTTCGTCACAAGAACCGATCCGCAGATGAAATCCTGAGCATCTTCAGCAATGGAGTTTGCGGCGCATACGGAAAATCAGGTGGTTCCAGGTATATGCTCCAGACAATTCTTCCGTTGCTCTTCGTCTGCGGATGCGGTCCCGGGATCTGCAATTTCAGCGGAAATTCGTGGGAAGGATGGTTCGTGATCAGCGTGTTTCGGCGTGGCGGCAGGGGTGGAGAAGGCCGGACATCAGGAGCTGGTCGGCCAGGACGCAAGCGGCCATCGCCTCGGCGATCGGGATGACGCGGGGGGTGAAGTTCCGGTCGAACCGGCCCTGGTAGGCCATGGTGACCGGCTCCCGACGCCCGGCATGAACCGTCCGCTGGGGCGTCAGGATGGTCGGGGTGGGTTTGACGGCCAGCCGGAACACCAGCTCGCCCCCCGTCGATATCCCCCCGAGCACGCCCCCGCAATTATTGCCATCAGTATATATCTTGCCGTCTTCATCGCAGCCGAACGGGTCGTTGTGTTCGCTGCCGGTCATGCGGGCGGCCTCGAAGCCTCGTCCCGTCTCGACCCCCTTGACGCCGCCGATCGAGAGGAAGGCCCGGCCCAGATCCGCGTGCAGTTTGCCGAACACGGGACGGCCGATGCCTGCCGGGACGCCGGTGATCCGGAGCTCGATGATGCCGCCGGTGCTTTCCCCGCGCTCGCCTAGCTCAAGGGCTTTGCTCCGTGCGGCTTCGAGCGAGGCGGCATCCGTCACGGGCAGACCGGCGAGCTCCAGGATGCGGCCGTCGAACCGGATGCCGAGGTCATGGATCAGTTTCCGGGCAACGGCTCCGGCCGCGAGCCGGGCGATGCATTCGCGGCCCGAAGAACGGGAGCCGCCCCGGTAATCGGTGTGACCGAACCGGGCGAGCCAGGTGAAATCGGCATGGCCCGGCCGGAGCGTGTCGCGGCCGGCCTCGTAGGAGAGGGGGCGGGCATCGTTATTCCAGATGATGATCGAGATCGGCGTGCCGATCGTTTTCCCTTCGAACAGCCCCGAGAGGATCTCGAACCGGTTGGTCTCGCCTCGGGGCGTTCCGAGGTCGTGATCGGGGACATCCCGGTCGAGCTGGGCGCGGATGTCGGAAGGTTCGAGGCTCAGCCCCGCGGGGCAGCCGTCGATGACGGCACCCAGAGCCGGTCCGTGTGATTCCCCCCAGGTCGTGATCCTGAACAAGGTTCCGAAACTGTTCGACATGGCTGCTGCTTTCCCGGCTGCGAACGGCTGCCGACACATGCTAGAATGATTCGCGACGATTGTAGCAGATCCCATCCGGTCTCCGAAAGGGTCCCTCATGAATCCGCAGGACGAGCGCCGACTCGAGACGATTCTCGCCGAGGCCCGGGCTGTTGGCCGGCTTCCCGACGACGCCCGCCCCCTCATCCGGGAGATGTTTGAGCGCAGCCTGACCGAGAACATCCCCGACTGGCTCCTGGATGGCCTTGCGGCGCTTCCCGGCGAAGTCGGGTTCATCCGGGACTGCCTCGCGGCGCAGGAAGAGGCCATCCGCCGGGAAATGGCGCAGGTGTGCGCGCCGGACAACGGCCCGTTTCTCGAGCTCCTTCGCCGGATAGGCGAGTTCCAGGCGTCAGGGGAAGTGGAGTCGGTGCTGGAGCGATCCCGGGCGGTCGACCCCGCTCTTCGTGGAGCGGCTCTGCTCCGCCTGGGGGAATGCCGCGCCGAAGGGGTCGGCCAGCGGATTCTCGAGGGATTCCTCGATCCCGAGCCGTACGTACGGAAGTGCGCGGTCGAAGCCGTGTTTTTGAGTCTCGGCGGCCGGGGCGTGAACGCGTTCGAGCGGTTGCTCGAAACGGAGCGGGATCCCGAGGTGCGTCAGGCGGCCGTGATCAGCCTCGTGCGCTCCGGGCCGGTGGGGCAGCGCGTGCTCGAGCGCATCAGGCCGTCGCTGACCCGAAGCGAGCAGAATTATACCATGAGAAATATATCGGTCTGATTACCAGCCGAATCCGCCGGTCCAGACACAGGCGGCGATCCCCGCGAGATTCCAGAAAAACATCGCCGTCACGGCTGCGTTTCGTGCGGTTGCGCCCGTTTTCAGGGCGGGCAGAAGGGCAAGGGCGAGGAGGAGCGGGAACAGGCCCCCGAGGTGAAAGGTGCTCACGAGTCCCGCCGTGGCCGCTCCGAACCAGGTCAGCGGCTGAAGTTGGGGGTGCCGAAGCCGGATGATCATTCCGGCGACGACTCCGCCTGCCAGGGCGACGCCCCAGGCTGCTGCGTTCACCGGAGCCACGAGGAGGCCGAGCAGGAGACGGTAGCCGAGAGGCCAGAGGAAGGGGCTTGGCGAGACGGCTTCCTGCCGCAGGTGCATGATCGAGACGATGAGCCAGATGAGCGACCAGGCGGCGGTGGCGACGAACGCCGGCGACAGGCCGTGGTGGGCGAACGCGCTTCCCGTCAGTGCCGCGGCGGTCGCCTCGACGAGCGGATACTGGATCGAGATCGGGGCGCGGCAGTACCGGCACCGGCCCAGCAGGAGCACCCAGCCGAAAACGGGGATCAGATCGAGCGGTGACAGCTGGTGCTTGCAGTGGGGGCAGCAGGAGGGCGGGAATACGACGGACCGGCCCTCGGCCATGCGCAGGATGACGACATTGCTGAAACTGCCCAACAGGCTTCCGAGCATCGTGAAGAAGACGGTCAGGAATGGCTGGAGCAGATCGGGGGCGAGGGGCGCGGATTCCGGCATGTGCCAAGGCTAGCAGGAAGCGGGAACCGCGTCAAAAGAAAAAAGGGCGAAATTGCTTTCGCCCTTCTTCACCCAAAGAAACAGTTACCTGTTGTCTTCGACCCAGCCGTGGACCGTGCAGTAGATACGACCCTGACCGGTAAGGTCAGCGCCGTTGTAGCTGCAGTTGGTTTCAGGCTTGGAGATGCCGCCCTTCAGGTAGTTGTTCGTGGACAGCTTGGAAATGACGGCGTCGCTCATGGTGCTTTCCATATTCGAGTTGTCCATGTTGTACATCTCGATGGCGCCCAGGAGAACGCGGATGTTGGCGTAGCACGCCTTTTCGCGAGCCTGCTCACGAGCCTTCCGGAAGTTCGGGATGGCGATGGCCGCCAGAATACCGATAATGGCAATAACGATCATAAGTTCAATCAGGGTGAAACCACGTCGCTTCATCATAGTTTTCACCTCCTTTCTTTTCATCTTTCCCATCTCAAGAGTACTGATGGTTGCTGCGGGTGTCAAGGTACCCCGTGGGCCGGCGCGGGAAGGGCTTCGTCAGCCCTTGAGCATGCGCTCGAGCTCCTTCGGGTGCATCGTGTGGATCATGGCTTCCTCGAGGGTGATGTCGCCGCGCATGTAGAGGTCGCGCAGGGACTGCTCGAAGGTGATCATGCCTTCGTTCTGGCTGGTCTGCATGATGGTGTAGAGGCCGGAGATCTTCTGTTCACGGATACAGTTCGCCACGGCGGGGTTGCCGGTCAGCACCTCGCAGCAGACGACTCGGCCCTTGCCGCTCGCGATCGGGAGGAGCTGCTGGGCGACGACGGCTCGCAGGGTGAACGAGAGCTGGGACCGGATCTGCGGCTGTTGGTGGGGCGGGAAGATGTCGATGATGCGGTTGATCGTCTGGGCGGCATCCGTCGTGTGCAGGGTGCCGAAGACGAGGTGGCCCGTTTCGGCCATCGTCAGGGCCGTGCTGACGGTTTCGAGATCGCGCATTTCGCCGACGAGGATGACGTCGGGGTCTTCGCGCAGCACGTGGCGCAGGGCCTCGCTGAACGAGTGGGTGTCGATGCCCAGCTCGCGCTGGTTGACCACCGACCGCTTGTGGTAATGCAGATACTCGATCGGGTCCTCGACCGTGATGATGTGGCACCGCTGCTCTTCGTTGATGATGTTGATCAGCGAGGCGAGCGAGGTCGATTTGCCCGACCCCGTGGGGCCGGTGAACAGCACCAGGCCCTTGTGCAGTTTCGTGAACTCGCGGATCTTCGCGGGGAGGCGCAGCTCCTCGATCGTGGGGATCTTGGTCGGGATGACGCGGAACGCCGCCCCGATGCAGCCGCGCTGTTTGTAGACGTTGACGCGGAATCGGCCGAAGCCGTGGACCGAGTAGGAGAGATCGAGTTCGAACTTCTCCTCGAACTCCTTCTGCTGCTCGGCGGTCAGCATGTTGTAGATCAGAGATCGCGTATCCATCGGCGTCAGCACGTCGAGATCCGTGGGGACCAGTTCGCCGTCGACGCGGATGACGGGAGGAGTGCCGACGGTGATGTGGAGATCCGAGGCCTCGTTTTCGATGACCAGATTCAGTAGATCGTTGAGGACGAACATTCCCTGACACTCCTGTTCAGAACAGCTTCTTTGTTATATATCTCTAACAATTTGTAATGGCGATCAGTGCTCGCCCATCGTGACGCGGACGACTTCCTCGATCGAGGTGACCCCGAGCAGGGCCTTGCGCAGAGCCGATTCGCGCAGGGACAGCATGCCTTCGTCGATGGCCTGCTTGCGGATGTCATCCGTCGAACCGCCGTTCAGGATGATGTCGCGGAGGCGCTCGGACATGATCATGACTTCGTAGACGCCGACGCGGCCTTTGTTCCCTGAATTGTTACAGGTCTCGCAGCCTTTGCCCTTGTAGAACAGCATGTTCTTGTCGTTGATGTGGGGCAGTTCGAGGCGGCGCAACAGTTCGGCGGTGATGCCGAACTGGGAGATCTGTTCGGCGCGCGGCTTGATCTCGTATTTGCAGTCCTTGCAGATCTTGCGCACGAGACGCTGGGCCTGGACGAGCAGAACCGAGGTGGTGACCATGAACGGCTCGATCCCCATGTTGCAGATGCGGCCGATCGTCGACGGCGCGTCGTTCGTATGCAGCGTCGAAAGCACGAGATGGCCCGTCATCGATGCCTTGATGGCGATTTCCGCCGTTTCGAAGTCGCGGATCTCGCCGACCATGATGATATTCGGATCCTGGCGCAGGAAGGAGCGCAGCGCGGCCGCGAAGTTCAGCCCGATTTCGGGTTTGCACTGCACCTGATTGATACCGGGCAGCATGTATTCGACGGGGTCTTCGGCCGTCATGATGTTGCGGTCGATCGTGTTGAGCGAGGTGAGGGCCGAGTAGAGGGTCGTCGTCTTGCCGGAACCCGTCGGGCCCGTGACCAGGGCGATGCCGTAGGGCGAGGCGATGCCCGCCCGGAACCGTTTCAGCGTCTCGGGTTCGAAGCCCAGATCCTCGAGATTGACGCGCAGCGAGGTCTGGTCGAGAATGCGCATGACGATCTTTTCGCCCCAGATGACCGGCAGGATCGAGACGCGAAGGTCGATCATGCGGTTGGCGACCTTGATCTTGATGCGGCCGTCCTGGGGAAGGCGCTTCTCGGCGATGTTCAGCGACGACATGATCTTGATACGCGACGTGATGGCCGCGGTCGCCTTCTTGGGCGGGGACATGGCGGTGAACAGGACGCCGTCCTGGCGATACCGGATGCGGAGCTCTTTTTCGAAGGGCTCGATATGGATGTCGGAAACGCCGTTCTGAACGGCCTGCGAAATCACGAGGTTGCACAGCCGGATGATCGGGGCGTCGTTTTCGCCGAGCTCACCGAGCTGGTCGAGATCATCGCCGCCGCCGCCGGCCTCGCCCTCCTTGCCGATGTCGTCGAGTTCGCCCATCAGCTTGTCCTGCTGGGCGACCGCTCCGTAGGCATCCTGGAGGGCTTTGTTGATGTCGCTCTGCGTGGCGACGACCGGCTTGACCATCAGGCCCGTCATCAGCTGGATGTCGTCGATCGCGATGATGTTCAGCGGATCGACCATCGCGACGGTCAGCTTGTTGCCGACCTTGTTGATCGGGATCAGCATGTGCCGCTTGGCGATGTGCTCGGGGACGAGCTTGGCGATGACCGGGTCGATCAGGTAGTTCGAAAGATCGATGTAGGGGATCTTGAGCTGCTTGGAAAGGATCTGGACGATGTCATGCTCGGTGACGAGATGCATCTCGACCAGCACGGCGCCCAGGCGCTTGCCGCTCTTCTTCTGGAGCGCCAGGGCCTGTTGAAGCTGTTCTTCATTGATGAGGCCTTCGGCGATGAGGGCATCGCCCAGGCGCATCTTCTTCGCCGCATGCTGGATGTCAGTCATTCCTGCAAGTTCCTTCCTATGCGCGGATGAGGGTGGCCACGGCCTGGCGCATCGCGCCTTCGGGAGCCGGCCGCCCCGTGAGAAGGGCATACGCCGCGACACCCTGCCGGATCAGGAGTTCGGTCCCGTCGATGACACGGCCGCCGGCCGCCCGCGCCGCTTGCAGCAGGCGGGAGGTGGGTGCGTAGTTCATGTCGATGTACACGGTCCGGGCTCCGTTCAGTTCGTTCAACGCGTCGAGGCGATCGTCCGGATGCCACCCCAGAGAGGTGGCATTCACAATCATATCGGCATGACGCAGGACATCCGAGAGAGGGCTCTCTTCCCAGGAGGTCGGGATGATACGGGTCGTTCCCGTGGGGAAGGGCGTTTTCAGGCGATCCCGACTCCTATTCGCCCAATATACCACGGGAGTTTCTCTTTGGCAAAGAGACCAGAGAACGGCCAGCGCGGCCCCGCCGGCGCCCAGAAGAACCGGTCGGGAAGGCCGGGGAAGCGTTTTCAGCAGGTCGAGAAATCCCTCTGCATCCGTATTCGCACCGGCCATACCGCCGTCTTCGGGAAACCAGAGCGTGTTCACGGCCTGGATTGCCGTCGCCGCCCCGCAAGGTTTCGTACAAAGCCGGAACGCGGCTTCCTTGTGAGGGCGCGTCACGTTCAGGCCCGCCGCCCCGATGGCCTGGAGACCGTGCAGAGCCGCTTCCAGACCGGTCGGCGGAACGCGCAGCGCAAGATACACGGCATCGATCCCGTCCATCCCGAAGGCGGCATTCCACATGGCAGGGCTCAGGGAATGCCCGACGGGATCGCCGAGAAGGCCGTACAGACGTGTGCGGGGGGTGATGTCCATCGACACGAAGGCCCCGGATCGTCACCGGGGCCCGCTTTCGTTCAGGAAAAGCTCTTGACCGCTTCTTCTTCGGTTTCGAAAATCTCGAACACCTTGGTCAGTCGGGTCAGCTCGAACAGCTCCTGGACGGCCGGCGAAAGCTGGATCAGCTTCAGATCGCCCTTGGATTTTTTGACCTTCTTGAGCGTTGCGGCGACGACGCCGAGGCCCATGCTGTTCAGGTAATTCACTTCCTTGAAATCCATGATCAGCTTGGACTGCCCTTCGGCGACGATCTGGTCGATCTTGTCCTTGAAATCGTTGACGGTCTCGGTGCCGATTTCGCCACGGAGGACGATCAGCACGATGCCGTCCGCTTTGGGTTTCAGGTCGATCTTCAGTTCCATATATCCTCCCGGGGTGCTCCATGGTTGAGCGAATCCAACGATATCGTATTTTCCCCCCCGTTGCAAGACGGTCGGAAACGCCGCTTCACCCGCGGTTTGTCGGGTGACTGCCGCGGGTGAAACGGGGAAAGGAGAACGGGATCAGAACTGCTTGGAAGCAGACATCCGGTGGGCTTCGCCCAGCGTCTCGTCGACATACGAGTAATCGAACCGCCACGTGTCGAGCTTGAAGCTTGCGCCCAGGGTCAGATCGCCGGCCTGGCTGCCCATGCGGACGGCGGCATTGTCGTTCAGCCAGAACTCGGTGCCGGCGCGGAACTTCGCATCGAGATGCTCGACCTTGTTCAGATCGACGGCAACCGTCATGCGGTCCGACGTCTTGTACGAGGCGCCGAAGGTCGTGGTGACCGGCACGCGGTCGGAGTGGCCGCTATCGGTGTCCCACTTCAGGCTTTCGCCGATGTCGCGGATCGACAGGCCCAGCATGCCGCGATCGGACGACTTGTACAGGAAGCCCAGATCCAGACCCCAGCTGTCGGCCGAGTTGGTGAACAGATCCTGGTTCAGCCGCTTCACGTTCACGCCGCCGTACAGCCGCTCGCCCAGTTTGCGGGCATACGTGCCGAACGTCGCCGTTTCGGTGTCGTCGAAATAGCTGAAGATATACACAGGGGCCCCGGCCGTGTAGCCGCCGTTCTGGTCCGTCATCGGGTTGCCATCGGGCCTCACACGGGTTTCGGGGATGCCGTCGATCCCGAACCGGATGTGGGAAAGGGCGACCGTGTATTTTTTCTTCCCCGCCTCGTCCTTCATCACGTGGGCGTAGTTCAGGAAGTTGTACGTGCGGTCGAGGGTCAGGTTGGCGTGCATGAAGGAGGCTTCGGACTTTTCGAGCGTCGCGAGGCCGGCGGGGTTCCAGAACGCCGCCGTCGAGTCGTCGGCGATGGCGGTGAACGCACTGCCCATGCCGAGGGCGCGCGCACCGACGCCCATCTTCAGAAACGCTCCGGCCTGGCCGGCCGAATCCGCTGAGACGGGCACGGCGGACGCGACGACCAGCGCGGCGAGGAGGAGAAGGTTGCGGATCTTACTCATGTGATTCCCCCTTGGAAAACGATGAGACTGCTCATCAACCCCTTTCGGCCGAAACCGCAGTTTCCCGAATGGTTTTTCGAAAATATTTTCCTGTTTTCCCTTTTCTTTCTTCCGTCAACCTCCTCGTGCGGTTGTAGGGGCGGGTTTGAAACCCGCCCCTACAGAGGCACCTGGGATGGCCCATATCCCGGAAATCGTCCGCTGCGCAAAGACGCCCCGGCTAAGCCGGGGCGTCTTTGTATGGCTTTTGTTGTATATCAGTTCGTTGAATACACCCCAAGCCGAAGGAGCGTCTGGTAGATCTGGTCGGTCGGACTGCCCGAGGCGGGGTCTTCCTGGTGGGCGACGGTCAGGTGCGAGGCGGCACTCGTCTTGTCGCCGGTCCAGAAGTAGCAGAAGGCCAGCATGGCATGCACTTCGGCGTTGCTGATCCCGATCGGATGATCGACACGCGGGGTGAACTTCGAGCTGGTGCTCACGATGCCGGCATCCCGGATCGCCTTGATCGCGTTCGGCAGACTGTTGGCTTCTCCGCGCTGGATGAGCGAGGCCGCGAGGCCGATGCGGGCCTCGTTGCTCAGAGAAGCGCCTTGCGTGAACGCAGAGATCGCCGAACTCACCCCCGACGACTTCGTCAGGGACCAGCCGAGTCCGTTATATGCCTCGGCCTTCTGCGTCTCGGTCACCCCGGTCAGGGCGAGCACCTGGTTGAACTTGCCGATGGCGCTGCTGTATGCGCCGAACTTGTAATCCTCCCAGGCCGAGGCGATCAGGGAGTCGGGGTCGGTTTCGGTCGTGCCGCCGCCCGTGCCCGTGCCGGTTCCCGTGCCCGTGCCGGTCGTCGGGATCTCGCCGGGCAGGGTGTACCGGCCGCTTCCGCCGCCGCCGCCCCCGCACCCGCTCGCCACGAAGATGATCACACCGATTGTCATCAGGACCATGAGTTTTCTGTTCATCGCGATTCTCCCGGTTACCTCAACACGGCGATCTTGTGCGTGACCTTGGTGGTTTTGCCCGTATCAGGATCGCGGAGCTTGATCTTGGCGAGATACACCCCGTTGGCGACGCTCCGGCCGTCGTGATTGCGCAGATCCCAGGCCATGTCGACCACGCGCCGGCCGCCGTCGAGACGTTTGAAGAAGTTCAGCTCGCCTTCGCCCGCGACCTTGTCACCCGAGATGTCGTAGATGTCCACGTCGATCTCGTCGGGATCGATGTCGTCGCGGTTCGTTGCGATCCGCATCGTCGCACGACTCCGGGCAGGGTTCGGGAACTGGACGATCTCGAACACCTGCAGGGCCGGCTGGATCGCGAACCGCACGGCGGGCAGGACACGTTCGTTTCCGGCGCGATCCTTCACCTTCATCACGAGCTCGTGACTGCCGTCCACGAGCCGCTCGAGCGGAGTGAACGACGCCTTGCCGCCCTCAAGAACCACGCGGCCGGCCGTCTCGGCGCCGTCGATCACGACCTTCACGCCGTCCTCCGTCAGGCCCGAGCCCTCCTCGACGACGCTCCACTCGAACGTCGGCCGTTCGCTGCGCAGCGCCGTGCCGGCCTCGATTCTCGTCACCAGGCTGGCGCGCGGCGCCAGGGTGTCACGCAGCAGGGCGAAGGTGCCGGCGCTCGAGACCGTGGCCAGGATGCGCCCTTCCTTCACCGCTCCGGTGACGGCCACCCAGCCGTCGTTCATCGCCTGATACAACCCCGCACCGGCAGGCAGGGCACCGCCCGGCAGGGCCATCGAGACCAGGTAGGAGTTCGCCAGTTGACCGGTCGGGATCGTCACGGTATACCCGGTCTCGACCGGGCTCAGCTCTTCGGAAGCATCCCCGCCGACCGTCGCGAACCGCAGCGCCTGTTTCTCTGCCGCGTTGATCCCGGCCAGGAACGAGGGCCGGATCCCGCCGCGGACGGAAGCCGTCTTGGCCTGCTTCTGGAGCGGGGTCGGAATGACGGCCACGATGCTGTCCTGCTTCAGGCTGCCCGGAGCGAACTGGGCGATGAACGCCTTGTCCGGTGTGCTGACCGAGGCGAGCACCGACGCGTTCACGTAGGCCGTGGCGAAGCTGACGGTCTCGGTCGCCTTGTTCCCCGTCATGTCGGTCGCCGTCACCTTGATCGAGGCCGTGCCGGCCTTGGCCAGGTGCACGCCGCCCATGAAGAGCTTCGGGTTGCTGCCGCTGGCCTGGAGCTTGATCGTCTGGGCCGTGCCGCCATCCTGGCTGACCGCGGCCGTCGGGGCCTCGGACAGCGATTCGTTGCTCTGGACCACGATCGTGATGTCGAGCGGGTTGGCGGGACTGCTGAAGACAAAGATGTTGTCCTTGATCGCCGGCGGGGTCACGTCGCGGCCCTCGAACTCGACCGACTGGGTCGTGACCGTGTTGCCGATCGTGTCGCGGATGTTCTTCGCCGTCAGGGAGTACAGGATCCCTTCCTTGATATGGGCGGTCGTGAGGGACTTCAACCGAACCGACCGGTTGTCGGCCCGCAGGAAGATCCGTGTCGGGTCGAGATCGACGACCGAGCCCGAGGCGGTCAGCGTATAGTTCGACAGGGTGGTCGCCGAGGAGGCGTTCACGACCTCGTCGAACACGACATTGAACTCCTGGGCGTTCGCCACGCCGTCGAAGGTGATCTGCGCGATCTGCGGCCCCTGCGCGTCGGCGGTGAACGTCTGGACCTGCGGGGTCGTGAACATGTCGCCGTCGATGCTGGTGAAGCCGTTCATCACCTTCATGGTATAGCTGTGATTATGTTCGAATGCCTGGTCGAACGTCAGGGTCACGCTCTTCCCGTCGACGGTGACGTATTCAGGCTGGGCGCCGGTGAGATCCCCGGGGTTGAGCAGGAGCAGGAACCGGTTCACCAGTTGCAGAGCCTCGATCTGCGGATCGACATCGTGGCTGAAGGTGAGCAGCAGGGTCTGGGAGCCCGTCTGCTTGACCGCCGTGAAGTCGAAGCCCGAGGTGATGATGTCGAGGGTCGTCGTATAGACTGCGCTATTGTTCATGCCCTGGTTTTCCGCGCGGTCGATCACGGTGATCTGATACTGGCCTTCACCGACGTATTCGGTGCTCGGCGGGGCCTTCTTGCCGTCCCAGGTGACGCTGTAGTTGGAGCCGTTCGGGACGGGCAGTTCGAGATCGCGGATCACGGTCGAACCCTGCTTGATCCGGATATACGCCGGGCCGCTGCTGACGTCGGGGATGTCGTCCGTCGTGACCGAGATCACGAGGCTGTCGACGCGGGGATTGTACCGGGTCGTGATCGGAGCGCCGCCCGTCAGGGCCATGCTCAGGCTGGCGATATTCGGCCCGACCGTATCGATGAACAGGCGGCCGTAGGGGGTGGCCAGCACGTTGCCGGCGCCATCGACCAGGTTCAGCCAATACTCTCCGTCGAGCAGGAACGCGCTGTTGTCGGTGGTGCGGCCGCTGAACGAGAGGGTTTTGCCGCTCGGCGTCAGGGGGGACATCGCATAGGTCTGGGTTGCCGTGCTCAGTGCCGAATTCAGCGGGATCGTGCGGAGATACACGGCGCCGCCGTCGCTGGCGCCGATGGCATCGATCTTCACATAGGAATGGATCTGCGGGTTGAAGAAAGTCATCGTGTCGCCGGTCCGGACCGGACCGCCATGGCTGATTTTCCACTGGGACATCTGGGGCGCCTTCGAGTCGTAAACCAGGGTGCTGCGGATGCTGCCTTCGTTGAAGAAGTTGTCATATACGCGCAGCTCGTAGGAATACCGGCCGTCGATCGGCGCGAGATCGGTGAACTTCTGTTTCCCATCCCAGAGAACATTGCCGACCAGGCCGTCGCCGGTGATCGCGGGGATGAAGGAGCGGCTGGCGATCGTCGATCCGTTCTGGACGAGATGCAGCCAGTAGGTCTCGCCCGCGCTTCCGGTCGTGAAGAAGACGCTGATCGTCGCCAGGTTCGTCGGCAGGCCGGTCAGGGTGGCAAACGGGCTGTAATCCATGTTCAGAGCCGACTTGCCCGTCGTCTCCTGCGTCGAGCGGATCTCATACTTGGACAGGACGGGGCCTTTCGCCCGGATGGTGATCGTGCCGGTGGCCGTCGTATCGGCGTAGGCGTTTCCGGCCTCGTCGAGGGCCGACGAGACGACGAAGTTGAAGGTGCCTTCGATACCGCTGATGGCCTGCGTGTTCACGAACCGGAACGTGCGGTTTGCGGGCGAGTCGGTCGAGCCGGTGCACCTCAGGGTGATGGCCGTGCCGCCGCTCTTGAGGTAGGCGCTGGGCAGATACCCGACCTGGGCATTCATCGCTTCGTCGAAGGTCAGCGTGAACGAGGCCGCCTCGGCCGGCGTGATGCCGATCGTGACGTTGTCCGGCGCAACTCGGGCCAGTTTCGGCGCCTGGTTGTCGACCACGAGCGTTTTGCTGGCCGGCTCGGAGAAGCCGCTGGCCGCCGTCGACTTCGTGGTCAGATCATAGACCTGGGTGGCATTCTCGGTGTGGGTCACCCCGGTGAGTTCGAACAGATCGCGGAAGTTCGAGACGACGACCGTGCACGAGGCCCGCTGCAGGGCGCCGTTGGCGAAGGCATTCGAGTTCTGGAACTGGGCCACTGTGCGGGTCACGGAGTCCATCTGGTGGCTCGTCCAGCCGAGGAAGGTTGCCTGGTCGATCAGGCCGTTGGTCTGGGTGTCGCGCAGTTCGAGTTTCGGCGTGACGCTCTGGTCGATCGGGAGCCGCAGGTTGTTGCTGATCGTCGCCGTTTCGAAGGCGACCTCATACGTCAGACCTGCCGCGGCCGGCCCCTTCACGAGCTGAATGTTCGTGTCGCTCGGGTGATTCGAGACGACGGGGGCGACGGCGACCGAGAAGATGCGCGGCGGCTGCGCCGAG
>JAKQOH010000151.1 GCA_029565415.1 Candidatus Rifleibacteriota bacterium
GAGCTTGACCTTCTTCACGAGCTTTTCGACCTGAGGCTGGAAGGAGTGGGTCGCATCGAACCAGGCGTTCCGATCAGCGGCCGGGGCCGAGGCGGAACCCATCATAAACAGGGAAAAGATCGCGATCAGGAGGGCACTGGACTTCTTCATACTCGTCGTCGCTCCCGTTGTTCTGGATTGGGGAAAATTACGCAACTTTCATACCACTGTGTAGTCTCTGATATTTCGGCTTCAGATCTGAAACCGAAGGTTGTGCCCCGAGAAAACCCGCCAAAGATTCGACATCTGCAGGATCGTTTTTCAGCAGGAGCTGGAACGGGCAGGACACACGGTCCATCGACTGGCATGCAGGCGCAACTTATGATATGAATTGAGTTTGAAACCACGGGGTAAACAGGCAATGTCGAAAAAGAATTTTTATGAAGTCCTGGGGGTGAGCAAAGACGCCAGCCAGGATGAGATCAAGAAGGCGTTCAAGGCTCTCGCCAAGAAGCATCATCCGGATGCGAACAAGGGCAACAAGCGGGCCGAAGAGAAGTTCAAGGAGATTGCCGAGGCGTATGATACGCTCGGGAATCCCGAATCCCGGCAACGCTACGACCTCGAGCAGGACGGCGGCGGATTCGGATTCGGAGGCGGGTTCCGGGGCGGGTTTCCGGGGGGCCACGGGGACTTCGAGAGCGCCGAGGATCTGCTGCGTCGGGTGATGGGGGGGCGCGGCGGATTCCGCGGGGGGTTTGAAGGCGGTTTCGGCGGCTTTTCCGACATGTTCGGCGGAAACGAGTATGAGAGCAACACGGCGACCCTGAAAGTGCCCCTGGGAATCGCCTGCACCGGCGGGAAGATCCAGGTGTCGGGCATGCCAGGCGGGCCGCAGGCGGTCACGATCCCGGCCGGGGTCGAGGACGGGGCTGTGCTGAAGGTGCATACGTCGTCTGGGCCGTTCCGGCTCCGCATCAGCATCGAGAACGAAGCCCCGTTCCGTCTCAAGGGGAACGTCGTCCAGACCGAGATCACGATCAATCTCGCCCAGGCCATTCTGGGAAGCAGGATCAAGCTTCGCTCGCCGCGCGGGGAGGATGTCATTCTCACGATTCCGGCCGGCACCCAGAGCGGGGACACCCTTCGGCTGCGGGGCCAGGGGCTGGGAAGCGGCGATCTGCATGTCCGGATCGAGGTGCAGATTCCCAAAAAGCTCGATGAGGAGCAGCAGGAGCTGTTTCGCAAATTCGCCGAAGCCGCCGGGATGCGATTTTAGGAATGTTGCAGGGGTGGGTTTGAAACCCGCCCCTACACATGTCATACGAGTTGTGAAGGCCGGAGAGGGTTATGGTAGAATGCCCGGCATGAACAAGCTGCGAATGAGTTTGCTCGTGTTGTGTGTGGCGGTATTCGCCGGTGCGTGCGGGGCCAGCGCGGCCTCGCTTCCCCAGCCGCTTGCGGGGGTGTCGATCGTGCTCGACCCTGGGCATGGCGGCTCGGACCCGGGCGCCGTCGGTGCAGGCGGCCTGAAGGAGTCGGTGACGAACCTGCGGGTCGCCCGGTATCTGGCGATGCTGCTCGAACGCGACGGCGCGCAGGTGCGGCTCACACGGGACACGGACATCTTCCTTTCGCTCCAGGCACGGGTCGAGGTCGCCCGCAAGGCGCAGCCCGACCTGTTCGTCTCGATTCATCACAACGCCTCGCTTCGGCCGGGCGCCCCGAACAAAGGCGAGATTTATTTCAACGCCCTCGACAGGGGCATCCCGCTGTCGGTGGGCACCCGGATGCGCCAACGGCTCGAGGAAAGCAGCATCGGCACGGCCACCACGTTGATTCCCGGCGGTTTTTACGTGCTTCGGGAAAACCCCGCCCCGTCCCTCCTGACCGAGGCGGCCTACATTTCGGTGCCGGAGATCGAGAAGAAGCTTCGCACCGGCCGCGCGCTCGTCGACCAGGCCCGGGCCTTCCAGCTCGCCATCCGGCAGGCGTTCGAAACGACCCCGCTGCGTCTCGAAGTGATCGGGAAAAAGCCGGCGACGGTCACCACCCCGTATTTCCAGCTTCTGGTCTCGGCCTCCCGGCCGCTGGCGAAGCTCGAGACGCGCATGGAACCGGCGTTCCGGGCCGGCTTCAGCCTCGATCTCATCCCGGCGTTCGGTCATGTCTACACCCTTTCGAACTCCCAGCCCATCAATAGCGGAGACTATACTCTCCTCATCTCGGGCAAGAGCATCGACGGCGGACAGTCCACCCAACTCCGCATCCCGCTGAGCGTGCGGCTTCCCGTCGATTCTGCCGTGATCCTTCCCGTTGCGCCGTATATTCCCGAAGGCTTCGCGGGCTCGTTCCCGGTGACGATCCAGATGCTCGATCCGCTCGAGCGGCCCAATCAGCGGCCGATCGAGTTCCGGGCGACGTGCCTGGGCAAGGTTCACGACGCCGTCACCGGACCGGACGGGCGTGCCGGCATCGCGATTCCGCTGACCGGCACCGAGCGGGCCGAGATCACCATCGAGATCGAAGCCGAAGGCCGCCGGGTCGGCGTGATGCCGATTGCGTTGAAGCCTGCCGACGAGAACATCGTCATCGGCCGGGTTGGCTCAGCCCTCACCGGCAAAGGCCTCGACCGGGTGACGGTCGTTGCCGAGACGGGCGAAACGGCGATGACCAATCCCGACGGGTATTTCTTCGTCTCTGCTCCTCAACGCCCCATGAACCTGAAGCTCGGCATCGCCCCTGTGACGGGATATCTGCCGACGGAAACCCGGCTCAAACTCGATGGATACACCGCCCAGCAGCCGCAGATCGTGCTCGCCCCCCGCGCACCGGGGCTGCTCGGCCGCCGGATCGGCATCATTGCGGAGCGCGACCAGGACACCTGGGTCCGGCCGCTCGTGAAGTCCCTCATGCAGGGTGGCGCGCGGGTGCGCCGGCTCCCGCTGGGGAGCGGGCTTCACCCGGAATATGACGCCGTCGCCGCGGCGAATCTCGAGGGTGGGTATGACCTGCTCGTCGCGATGAAGTCGGGTACCGGCAAGTCCATTGCGCTGCGGCATTACCACCGGAGCCAGACCGGAAAGCGGCTCGCCTCCTCCATCATTGCGCACCTGGGGGCGCAGAAGCGGAACAACCTGATCACGGCCGCCGCGGGCTCGGATTACGAGCTCGGCCACACGGCGGCGGCGGCCCTGGTCGTCGAGACCCCTTCCAAGTATTCCGACACCCTTCCCGGCACGTTCGCGGCAGCCCTGACCGGGGCGATGCCCGAAGCCTTCACCGGCAACTGACACTCTACCACAGCGAGGCAACATGGCTACGACACCTTCCCAACAGCAGACCCAGACCCCGGAACAAGCCCTGTATCAGCGCGAGACCACCTGCCCAAGCTGCGGCCGATTCGTGGGGGTCTATGACCGCTGTCCCTACTGCCAGGCGTGGACGCCCAAACGGCTTTCCATCCGCATCTTCAAGACGTTCGCCGTCCTGACCTCGACCGTCGGCCTGCTTCTGCTGCTATTCTTCGCCCGGACGATCCGGACGCCCGAGATCAAGATCGGCGAGATCGGCCCCCTGACCAATTTCGCCCATGTCCGCATCACCGGGGTCGTCGAGCGCAGCTTCGGACTGCATCCCCAGTGGCACTCGCTCGGATTCACGCTGAGCCAGCCCGGCACCGGCTCCGAACCGATGTCCATACGTATTTCGGCCTATGCCAAAGTCGCGCTCGAGATCGACAAGCAGGGCAAAGTTCCCGAAGAAGGCGATGAAATCTCGGTCGAAGGCACGGTGCGGTATCAGAAAGATACGCCGAGCCTGCTGATCAACGCTCCCGAACATCTCCAGATCCTGCGCCGGTTCCGCACGCCGCAGTCGAACGCCCCTCTCGCCGCGACGGACGTGACCAGCGACATGCTCGGCAAGGTCGTCACGGTGCAGGGCGTGATCGCCGAGAGCGTGACGTTCCCGCGCGGCGCGCTGATCCGGCTGGCCGACCAGAAGGAAGGCTTCGCCGTCTGGGTTCCGGCCCGCACCTGGGATGACATGAAGGCGGCGGTCCATGTCGGCGACGAGATCACGGCGCGGGGCAAGGTGAAGACGTTCCGTGACGCGCTCGAGGTCGAGGTGACGGCCGCGAACGGCATCAAGCTCGTCCGGAAAGGCGTGCAGCCCGCTTCCGATGCGGCTCTGCCCTCCGAAGGCCGCGACAGCTCCACCGCCGTCCCCGAGCCGAAGCTCCCGGATGCTCCGGCGCCTGCCCAGGAACCGGCGACAGCCTCCGTTCCGACAGCTCCGGCGGGAGAACCTGCAGCGGCTGAAGCCTCGGCGGCGGCACCGGTCGCGACGGAGGGCGGCAAATGAGCCTTCTGAATCTCCTCCTGCACCCGGAGGCGCTCGATCTCGTGTATTTCACGATCATCGGCGTGCTCTTTTCGCTGTTCGTCTCGTTCCTGCCGGCCCTGCACATCTACAACATCCTCGGCATCTTCCTGATGCTCGTTCTCAAGTTCGAGGCGGGCATGAGTGCGATGCAGCTCGTGGCGCTGTGCACCGGCATGGTGGTCGGCTACTCGATTCTGAACACGGTGCCAGCGACATATTTCGGGCCCGGCGACGAGAGCCTCTCCTACTACGTGCTTCCAAGCGCGCACTGGGTCGCGATGGGACGCGGGTACGAGTCGGTCATCCTGACGGGCGTGGGCGCGGTGGGCGGCCTGGTGCTGCTCGCGATCTCGGCGCCGGTGTTCCTGTGGGTGCTGCCGGGCCTGAAATCGATCACCAGCCCGCACATGTTCTGGATCATCATGGCCGTCATCGCCTACATCCTGATGTCCGAATGGCCGAAGGGTGTCTCCCAGTCGAAGAGCACCTGGGCGAACTTTTTCGAGGGCTGGAAGTTCCTGTCGGTGGGTCTGCTGACGTTCTTCCTGTCGGGCGTTCTCGGTTTCATCGTGATGTCGAAGACGCTCGTTCCCCTCGAGTTCGCGTTCCAGAGCATCACGCCGGTGTTCGTCGGCCTGTATGCGATCCCCTGGCTGATCACGAACATCATCAATGCCGGCACGATTCCGCACCAGCACGAGTGCCGTTCGCTCGATCTCGACTGGGACCTCTTCTCGCGAGGCATTTTCGGCGGCTTCCTGGGCGGGTTTTTCGCGGCGTTCGTGCCGATCGTCACGGCCGGCATCGGCGGTCTGATGGCTGGTCATGCCACGGCCCAGCGCGACAGCCGCCTGTTCGTGATGTCGTACGGCACCTGCAAGACGGTGTATTACGTCGGTTCGTTCATGCTGTTCTTCATCCCCGGCCTGAGCCTGACGCGCGGCGGTCTCGCCTGGATCGTAACGCCGGTCGTCGCGACGCTGACGATGAAGGATTACGCCCTGTTCGTCGGGATGATGCTCGTGGCCACCGGGGCGTCGTTCATGCTTCTCATGCCGTTCACACGCGCCTGCATCCGGCTGGTCGAGTGGATCGACTACCACCTGATCTCGTGGGTGGCGATGTTCATCACGGTCCCGATGGTGTACTACTTCACGGGCTGGGGCGGCATTGCCATCATGACCGTGGCGACGGGAATCGGGCTGCTGCCGGTGTTGTTCCAGGCGCGGCGGATGAATCTGATGGGCGTGTTGCTGCTGCCGGTCGCGTTGAATATGGCCGGCTATGGCAACGATGTTCTGAGACTGCTGGGGTTACTGTGACATGAAAGGCTTCACCCACTTCATTTCGGGAATCGCGGTCGCATCGTTCTTTCCGCAGGCTGTTCACATGGCCTCCCAGGAACAGTCGTTCATCCTGTGTCTCGGCGGCGTCTTCGGCATCCTGCCCGACACGCTGGATTTCAAGTTCGCCCGGTATTTCCACACGTCCGACTTCGAGGTCCGGCCGGATCCGAACGACCTCGACGCGCGCATCATCGCCAAAACCGTCGCCGAGTCTATGGAAAAAGCGGCACGGGACGGCCGCTCGACCGTCCAGCTGCATACGATGCAGCTCGGCTCGAACCTGTGGCGCAGCTACACGCTCGGTTTCGACTCGAAGACGAACGAGGTGGTCGTCGAACTGGGACCGCTGGTCGACACGGGCCAGGTCCCGTTCGAAGGCACCGAGCCGAAAGACCCCGAGAAGCTGACGGCGCGCGTGAAGGTCAGCCTGCCGTTCTTCCAGGAGTTCGACAAGAAGTCGAACATCGCGATCATGTCGGGCCCGTGTTTCGAGTTCGTGCGCCGGGATGACGGCCGGCTCGAGATCGTATTCCTGCCCTGGCACCGCACCTGGAGCCACAGCGTCACCCTCGGGATCGTCATTTCGCTGCTCGTCGCGCTGGTCTCGTATCTCGTCGTTCCGGAGGGGCCGAATGCGGCGATGTACACGATCCCGCGATGGCTGGTGTATCCGCTGATCGTCTTCCTCGGCTCGCTCGTTCACATCGTCGAGGATTCGACGGGCTTCATGGGCAACAACCTGTTCTGGCCCTTCACGAAGGACCGGACGAGCGGGCTGGGTTTCATGAGCGCGGCCGAGGCGATCCCGAACTTCTTCTTCGTCTGGACCTCGATCATCTGCATCCTGTTCAACCTCGACCGGTTCCGTTGGGCGCCGGACCAGGTCGCTGCCGGCATCCCCCACCCCGAGACGTTCTTCTTCTGGTTCTATGCCGTGCCTGTCGCGGTGATGGCGTATTTCTTCCTCAAGGGGAAACACGAGAAAGACGCCCGGAAAGCCGAGAAGAAGGAAGTCGACTTCGATTCGCCGACCGCGAGCGAGCGTGAAACCGACGCTTCGGTCGTCTGAAACCGTTCGTAACGATACCCGCCGACCACATGGCCGGCGGGTTTTTTTATATGTATTGGTTTACAATCTGATTTCGCCGTTCACGAGCCGGATGCGACGGAGACAGGTGGGGAAGCCGGTGTTGCGGGTTTTTCGGCTTCGATCTTCGGCGCGTCCTTGGAGGGAAGGGCATCGATGGAGGCCTGGGTCAGGGGGGAAGCGGCGGCAGCGGGTTTCGGCACATCGATGTGGTCGCGTTTCTCTACCGGACGTTCCACCGCGGCCCGGGCCGATTTCTGCCCATCGGCTTTCTGGGCCTGTTTGCGAGACTCTTTGCTGCGGAGGGGATTCACGGCGGGAAGGTCATTCGCGGGAGGGAGCAGCTCCTCGGCCGAGACACGCTTTCCTTCGACGACCATCAGGCCGCCTTCCGGACCGGCCGCGGCGCCCGGCTCCACGTAGCCGACGCGCGGGAAGCCCGCGGCATCGAAGGCGTTTGCGGAGTTGAAACCGCCGAACATGCCGGTTTCGTTGAATTTGCGCGCCACCAGGCCCCATGCCGAGTGGGGATCGCGCCGGGCGTATTCCTGGAGATAATCGTTGGTGCGGCGCGTGTCACCGAGCCGGTATGAGAGCGCAGCCATGTTCCACAAGGCACCCAGATCGCTCTTGTCGCGCTGCCAGACCTGGGTGAACCAGTAGAGGGCTTCGCGCGGCTGGCCGGCTTCGAGGCAGGTGAGGGCCAGCTTGCGGGTGATTTTGGGCGAGTCGGGCTGGCGCTTCTGGAGGGTCATCAGGAACGGGATCATCGAGGCGGGCTCGGCCTTCTGGTAGACCATTGGTTCGAGCAGCTTCGCATCGGCTTTCATCCGGCTTTCGGTCAGCGGCTTGAGGCCGGTCTCCGCCGGGGCTTTGGGTGCCCGCGGAGAATGCCGGTGCGGCACCTCCTTCTGTTCGAGAATCTCGGAATAACCGAGTTCGCGGGCCATGTCTATCGCCGGCGGATCGGCAAACAACGTCCCCGAGGCGATGAGACAGAATGCCGATGTCAGCAGGGTTTTCTTCGAACGAACCATTTCACGTCCTCCATGGCTGGAAACCGGATGTATCATTTTTTCCCCTCCGTCTATCGGCAGGACCCGCCCATTCCTGAACCCTTCCCCCCCGAGAAAGTTTTCAGGTTCCCCCGATTTCTGATAGGATGGAGGGTATACATTCCGCAAGAATCCACTGGGAGAGGAACTGCCATGAAACATCTTCTGTCCTCGCTCATCGTCCTCCTGCTTCTGATCTTCGTTCCCGCCGCGGGTGCCGCATTCCCGGATCCTCCTCCGCTGCCGCCCACCCCGCAGCTTCCCCCCACGCCCCAGCTGCCGTCGCAACCTCCGTCCGGTGGCCATTCGGGCGGCAATCCGGGAACTCCGGTTCCTCCGTCGAATCCGACACCGGGCACCCCCTCGACTCCTTCCTACCCGACGAATCCCGGGTATGACACGGCTGATTCCCTGTATCGGGAAGGCATGAACGCACTGGCGGGCGGCGATTACGACACGGCCGTGCGGCGGTTCCAGAAGTTCCTCGACCGGTATGCGCGTGACCCGCGCGCTCCCGAGGCCGCGTTCCAGGCCGGCGAGGCCGAGCGGCTCGCGGGGGACCATCATGACGCCATCACGTATTACAACCGCGTCCTGAGTTCGTATCCCACCTCGGGCCGGTGCGAGGATGCCTCCTATTTCGTTGGCTATTGCATGATCATGAACGGCGACCACCGGTCGGCCCTCGACGTGTACATCGCCTTCATCCGCCGGTATCCGAACGGCCATCTCACCGATGACGCCTGGTTCGTCCTCGGTCGCACCTATGAACAGCTCAGCGACCCGGCCGATGCGGTCACGTGCTACCGCGAGCTTCTCACCAAGTTCCCCCGTTCGGAGTTCTGCAACGACGCCCGCGCGCGCCTCCGCATCCTTGCCCCCGGTACGGTTCCGCCTTCCTATCCCCCATCATCCGACCCGGATGAAGAGCATCTGTCGGATCGCGAACTGTATGACAACGGCCACACCTATCTCACCAGCGGCAACCAGCCGATGGCCCGGAAGTATTTCGACTGGCTTCTCGAGCGGTATCCCCGATCCCCGTGGGCCGACGACGCGATGTACTGGAAAGGCAGGAGCTATTTCGAGGAACGCAACTGGCGCGAGGCCGCGAAGGTGCTCGGGGATTTCCTGTTCCGATATCAGAACTCCGAGCTTCGTTCCGATGCGCAGTATGAGTATTCCTGGTGCCTCTACCAGGACGGCCTGTCTTCAGGCTCGAAGACAACTCTCCAGAAAGCCGCGACGGAGTTTTCGAGCTTTGCCTACGGCTTCTCGGATCACGCCTGGGCTGCCGAGGCGCTGTACATGGCCGGCGAGTGTTACGACCGGCTCGGCAACACCACCACGGCCCGCCGGTATTTCCAGGAAACGGTCACCCGGTATCCCTCGTCGACCTCCGCCCAGAAGGCGAAAGAGCGCCTGAACGGAACCTACTGACCATCTGTAGCATGGGTTCGCCCGCCGGCCGGAACGCAGCGTTCCGGCCGGTGTTCTTTTCTGGCGGGTTTGCCAGAGCGGTTCCCGGCGTGGTATGCATGAACGGCGCACCGGTCCGGCGACAGACACAGAAACGGGCTGATTCGATTCGAAGCGAGGAGTCAAACGACGATGGATCACGCGGTGGCACACGGCTGGCTGGAGTCCCTGGCGGGCTTCATGAGCGCATTCAGCGGCTGGGTCTGGGGTCTTCCCCTCCTGATTCTGCTGTTCGGCACCCATCTGTTTCTCACGATCCGGCTGCGGTTCATCCAACGTTATATCGGCACAGCTATAAAGCTTTCCCTCCAGCGCGAGAGCGAGGGTACCGGCGATGTTTCGCAGTTCGGCGCCCTGACGACGGCGCTGGCGGCGACGATCGGCACGGGGAACATCGTCGGCGTCGCGACGGCCGTCGCGGCCGGCGGTCCTGGAGCGGTCCTCTGGATGTGGCTGACGGGGGTGTTCGGGATCGCGACGAAGTATTCCGAGGCCCTTCTCGCGGTGCGGTACCGGGTGAAAACCGAAAACGGCCAGATGGCCGGCGGCCCGATGTATGCCCTTGAACGCGGTCTGAAGAAGCGGTGGGGCAGACTGGCGGGGCTTCTCGCCGTCGTGTTCGCCATCTTCACCGCCATCGCGGCGTTCGGCATCGGCAACATGGTCCAGGCGAACTCGATCTCGGAGATGCTGCGGGAAAGCTTCGGCGTCCCCGCCTGGGTTTCCGGCATCGTCCTGATGATCCTGACGGCGATCGTCATCCTCGGCGGGATCAAGTCGATCGCCCGGGTCTGCGAGAAGCTCGTCCCGTTCATGGCCTTCTTTTATGTTGCCGGCTGTATTATATTGCTTGCTCTCAAATGGGACACCCTGATCGAATCGGTTCTGCTGATCATCTCCTCGGCAGTATCCGGCAAAGCGGCGTTGGGCGGCTTCCTCGGCGCCGGCGTGAAGGAGGCGGCCCGGTATGGCATCGCCCGCGGTCTGTTCTCGAACGAATCGGGCCTCGGCAGCGCCCCGATCGTCGCCGCGGCGGCCCAGACGAAGAACCCGGTTCGCCAGGCCCTCGTGTCGGCCACCGGCACGTTCTGGGACACGGTCGTCGTCTGCGCGATGACGGGCCTGGTGATCGTGAACTCGGGCGACTGGGTCAATCCCGTCTGCCGGCTCGACCGGCTTTCCCCCGAACATCGCACCCAGCTCGAGCAGGCGAAGCTGATCACGCCATCGGGCAAGATCGAGTTCGCCGCGCTGTCCCCCCAGCAGAAAGCCGATCTCGCGCTCGCGGGAGCCTTCGAATCGGTTCGCATCGACGCGACACGGTTTTCAGCGGGACTCGCCGAGGCCATCGGCTCGGCATCCCTACCAACATCCGGCATCACCGCGTTCGATGCGCTTCCCGAGAAGCTCCGCAGGCCGCTGGCCGAGTCGGATGCCTGGCAGCCGGTGGCTCCCAAGGGCGCCGCGCTGACCAAGGCCGCGTTCGCAGAGATTCCCGTCGTCGGACCGATCGTTTTGGCGGTGGGGCTTCTCACGTTCGTCTTCTCGACGATTCTCGGCTGGTTGTATTACGGCGAGAAGGCCGTCGAGTACCTGTTCGGAACCCGTGCCATCAAGCCGTACCGGTATGCCTGGGTCGTCGCGGTCCTGCTCGGCGCCATGCTGAAGCTGAACATCGTCTGGGACTTCGCCGACGCGGCGAACGGGCTGATGGCGATTCCGAATCTCATCGCCCTGCTGGCCCTCAGCTCCGTCATCGTCCGCGATACGAAGAAATACCTGTGGGAAGGCAATCTCGATGCCGAGGTGCGGCTCGAAGACGATCCCGATGCGTGAGTCCCGGGCAATCCGCGATGCGCGCCGTCCGTTTCCCGTCATACCGACCGGCATAGCCGGCCAATTCCCCGTGAACACCGTTCGAACCACGAGTGGGAGGAAAGAGATGCACCGTATCAACATCCTGTTTCTGATCGCGCTCCTCATCGCCTTCGCCGTTTCGCCGCTCGCCGCGGCCGACCGCGCGAAGATGTGGGCCGAGGTCGACAAGGCCGTCAACGAGGGGCTTCCCCAGACGGCGGTCGAAAAGCTCGATCCGATCATCACGAGCGCGGTTTCGGACAAGAAGTTCACGGAAGCCGCCCGGGCGATCTGCAAGAAGATCGTTCTCGAAGGCAATATCCAGGGCAACAAGGCCGAGGAGAAGATCGTCCGCCTCGAGAAAGAGATCGAGACGGCGGATGCCTCGCTGCGCCCCCTGCTGCGCGTCGTTCTGGCGCGGTGGTACTGGCATTACTTCCAGCAGAACAACTGGCGGTTCCTCGAGCGCACCCGCACCGAGGGCCTCGACGAGAAGGATTTCACGACCTGGGATCTGCCCAAGCTGTTCAACAAGATCGGCAGCCTGTATGAAAGCGTGCTCGCCGACGAGGCGCAACTCCAGGCCACGCCGTTGTCGGAGCTCGACGAGATTCTCGACCGCGGGAACCAGCCCTCGGAGCTTCGGCCGACCGTGTTCGACTTTTATGCGCACCAGGCTCTCGAGTTCTACACCTCAGGGGAACAGGCCGGTGCCGCCCCCCAGGAAGCCTTCGAGATCGACGCCGCCTCGCCGGTGTTCGATGACGCGAAGACCTTCGTGGCCTGGAATGTCGTCGCCACCGACACGGCTTCCCCGAAATACCGCTCCCTCAAGCTGTACCAGCGGCTTCTCAAGTTCCATCTCGACCGCGCCGATTTGTCGGCACTGATCGATGTCGACCTCGCCCGCCTGCGGTGGGCCAACGCCGTCGCCATCCCGAACGGCCGGAGTGACCGGTATATCGAGCGTCTGAAGGCCGTCGCAGCCGAGTATGTCTCGAATCCGGTCGCGAACATGGCCCTCGCGATGTGTGCCGAGGAGCTGGTGGAGCGCGGCAAGCGCAAGGATGCCTGGGACATCGCGAACGAGGGCCGCAAGCGGTTTCCCGTCTCGGATGGCGGGATCCTGTGCCAGAACCTGATCATCCAGCTCGAAGCCAAACAGCTCAGCGCCGTCACCGAACGGGTCTCGGGTGCCCCGACGGCCCAGGTCAAGGTGTCGTGGTGCAACATCGACCAGGTGCATTTCAAGCTCGTCGACCTCTCGGACTGGGATCTGTTCCGCGAACGCTCCTACGATCCCGAGACCTTCACCTGGGACGAAACGCAGCAGATCCTGCGCCAGAAAGCGGCGGCGACATGGGACGCGAACCTCGAGCCCACCCCCGACTTCACGGTGAAATCGAAGATCATCGATCTGCCGAAGATGAAAGCCGGGCTGTACATGCTGTTCGCAAGCTGGAAACCGGATTTCCCGACCGACAACAACGCCATCCGGTACACCCCGGTCTGGTATACGAAGCTCGGGCTCGTCGTCCGGAACCGCAACGGGATCTGCGACGGACTGCTCGCCGACAACGAGACCGGCAAGCCCATCGCGGGCGGCAGGATCGAAGCCCATACCATGAACTATAATACCGGCTGGAAGCGCCAGGCCGTCGCCGAGACTGATGCAGACGGCGTATTCCGGTTCGATGCCAAGCTCGACGGGGCGGTTCTCGTCGCCCAGGCGGACGGGGAGCGGCTCACCCACCATGGCCGGACCTCGAGCTGGGCCCCCGGGAAGCGCGGCGTCGACGAGCGCGTCTTCTTCTTCACCGATCGCGGGCTGTACCGCCCCGGCCAGACGATCCAGTTCAAGGCGGTCTGCGTCCGGATCGATCCGGACACGAACCGGTACGAGGTTCTCCCCGATCGCGCCTTCATCGTCAGCTTCCGCGACGTGAACGGGGAAGAGGTCGCGAAGGCCGAGATGAAGACGAATGATTTCGGCTCCTGTCAGGGCACCTTCACGGCCCCCACCGGCCGTCTCACCGGCGCGATGACGCTGGAAGCGGCCGGGATCAACGGGAGCACGGGGATCCGCGTCGAGGAGTACAAGAGGCCGAAGTTCAAGGTCACGCTCGATCCGCCGGCCGAAGCCGCCAGGCTCGGCGAAGAGGTCGTTCTGACGGGTCTGGCCCAGTCCTACACGATGGCCGCGATCGACGGGGCCGAGGTGAAGTTCCGCGTCTCCCGCGAGACGCAGCTGCCGCCGTGGTGCTGGTGGTGTGTCGTTCCGGCGGGCGGCGATCAGGAGATCGCGCACGGCAAGCTGGTCACGGATGCGCAGGGCCGGTTCACGATCCGGTTCCCCGCGAAGCCGGATACGTCGATCCCCGAAGAAAACCAGCCGATATTCACCTACCGGGTCTCGGCCGACGTCACGGATTCTGCCGGCGAAACCCGGTCCCAGAGCATCGGTGTCAGAATTGGGTACACGGCCCTCGAGATGAGCGTTTCTGCGCCGCACTGGATCCATGCCGGCAAAGCGTTCCAGGCTTCCCTGAACACGCGAACGCTCGACGGAAAGGGAATTCCCGCGGGCGGCAAACTCACCGTCACCGTCCTGGCGGCGCCGGAGAAGATGCCCCGGCGGTCCGGCTTCCCGTGGGAAGCGGGAGAGGCTGATCCCACCAACATTTCCACCTGGAAGGACGGGGCGCAGATTTCCGAACAGGAATTCAATACTTCTGTCGATGGAACGGGAAATGCCCAACTGACCCTGCCGGCCGGAGCATACCGGATCACGTTGAAAGCGCGCGACCGGTTCAACAAGGAAGTGGTGACGAAACAGACGTTCGTCGTGATCGACCCGGAAGCCACCTCCTGGAACGTGCGCGAACCCAGCCGGTTCACGGTCCAGAACAGCAATGCCGAGGTCGGTGACACGTTCCGGGCGCTGTGGGCGACGGGCTACGAGACCGGTCGGGCGTATGTCGAGATCGAGCAGCGCGGCCGCATCCTCGAAAAATACTGGACTCCCGAGGGACAGACGCAGCATCTGATCGAGCTTCCCATCAAGGAAAAGCTGCGCGGCGGCTTCACAGTGCGGGTGACCTATTTCCGCGAGAACCGCGTCTATCTCCATCAGGAGCCCGTTTACGTGCCCTGGTCGAACAAGAAGCTGAATCTGAGCTTCGCGCACTTCACCTCGAAGCTCCAGCCGGGCCAGGAGGAAAGCTGGACGATCACGGTCAAGGGGCCTGAAGCCGAGGCCCAGGCGATCGAGCTCGCAGCGGCCCTCTACGATGCCTCTCTCGATGCGTTCATGCCGTTCGACTGGATGCGCAGCTTCTCGTTCTTCTATGCCGACTCCTCGATGGCGCAGCAGGCCGAAGCGAATCTTCAGAAGCATCTTTCCTCGCTGTGCGAGGACTGGAATATCGGCGGGACCAGCGTTTATCGCAGGTATCCGCAGCTCAAGGGCGACCTCGTGACGAACTTCATGGGGTATGCGATGTCGCGCGCCAAAGGCCTCTCGTTCGCCGACAGCGAGATGATGCCCCAGGCGATGACCGAGGGCGCGATGCCCGTTCCGTCACCCGCCATGGCCCCGTCGATGGACATGGCCGTCGACGAGATGAAGGAAATGCGGAGCGAGGCCTCGAACCTGGCCGTCGGCGGAGCAGCCGCCCGGCGCGAGCCGCAGCCGAGCGAAGCCCCGAAACCGCAGGGCCCCGATCTGGATAAGGTCTCGGCCCGCGCGAACCTGAACGAGACGGCGTTCTTCCTGCCGCAGCTCATCAGCAACGAGAAGAACGAGGTCGTGCTGAAGTTCACGATGCCCGAGGCGCTGACAACCTGGAAGTTCCTCGGCTTCGCCCATGGAAAAGCCTGTCAGTCTGGTGGTCTGACGGCCGAGACCGTGACCCAGAAGGACCTGATGGTCCAGCCGAATCCCCCGCGCTTCCTGCGCGAGGGTGACCTGCTCGCCTTCACCGCCAAGGTCACGAACATGACCGACAAGCCCCTGGAAGGGCGGATCCGGATGACCCTTTCCGATCCGGCGACCGGCGCCGACCGCACGAAGGAGTTCGGGATCGCCGCTTCCGAGCAGGCGTTCACGGTTCCGGCGAAAGAGTCGCGAACGGTTGCGTGGAATCTGAACGTTCCGGATGGCGCGGGCATCGTTGCCTACAAGGTTGTCGGCGCGGCCGGGAACGTTTCGGACGGCGAGGAGAATCTCCTTCCCGTGCTGGCGCGCCGGATCCTGGTGCGCGAGGCGCTGCCGCTGCCGATCAGGGGGCCCGCTTCCAAAGCGTTCAAGCTGCAGAAGCTGATCGATTCTGCGGGTTCGTCGACGCTGCGCACCGAGTCGCTGACGGTGCAGATGACGTCGAATCCGGCATGGTATGCCGTGCAGGCGCTTCCCTACCTGATGGAGTTCCCGCACGAGTGCGCCGAGCAGATGTTCAACCGGCTGTATGCGAACAGCCTGGCGCGGTTCATCGCCGCGTCCGACCCGAAGATCAAAAAGGTGTTCGAGACCTGGAAGGCCGACGAACCTCAGGGTGGCCAGGCCCTGCGTTCGAATCTCGAGAAGAACGAGGCGCTCAAGAGCGTGCTGCTGCTCGAGACACCGTGGGTGCGCGAGGCGAAGTCCGAGACCGAGGCGAAGCATCGCATCGGCCTGCTGTTCGATACGAACCGCATCGAGAGCGAGGTTGCGAAAATCACCGACACGCTGACGAAGATGCAGTTCACCGACGGGGCCTGGCCGTGGTTCCCGGGCGGGCGGCCCGATTCCTTCATCACGCTATATATCGCCACGGGATACGGCCGTATGCGGCATCTCGGGGTGGATATCGACGTGGCCCCGGCGACCTGCGCCTGGAATCATCTGGATGCCTGGATCGACGAGATCTACCGCGACATCCTGAAGCATGGCCACAAGGATGAAAACCACCTGTCACCGCTGATCGCGTTCTACTTCTACGGCCGCAGCTTTTTCCTGAAAGACGCGCCTATTCCGGCCTCGGCGAAGGAAGCGGTCGCGTATTTCCGCGGACAGGCGGCGAAATACTGGCTCGATCTCGGTTCCCGGCTGGCGCAGGGGCATCTGGCGCTGGGCCTGAACCGGTTCGGCGACACGACGGTCGCGAAGAAGATCATGGCCTCGATGAAGGAACGCAGCGTGACGGACGAGGAGCTCGGACGGTTCTGGCGTGATACGGAGCTGTCGTTCAGCTGGTACCGGGCTCCGATCGAGACCCAGGCGCTGATGATCGAGGCGTTCGACGAGGTGATGAACGACCAGGAAGCCGTCGAGGAGTGCAAGGTCTGGCTGCTGAAGCAGAAGCAGACCCAGGACTGGAAGACGACGAAAGCGACGGCCGACGCCGTGTATGCCCTGCTCCTGAAGGGAACCGATCTGCTCGCCTCGGACAAGCTGGTGAAGGTGGAAGTCGGCGGCGAAGAGGTGAAGCCCGAGAAGGTCGAGGCCGGAACCGGTTTCTACGAAAAACGGTGGGCCGGTACCGAGGTGAAGCCGGCGTTCGGCGAGATCAAGGTCACGAAGGACGACAAGGGCGTGGCCTGGGGCGGCCTGCACTGGCAGTATCTCGAGGACATGAGCAAGGTCACGCCGCACGAGACGAACCTGAAGCTGCGCAAGACCCTGTTCCTCAAGCGCGACTCGGCCAGCGGCCCCGTGATCACGCCCATCGCGTCGGGCGCGGCGCTTGCCGTGGGCGATCTGATGACGGTGCGCATCGAGCTGCGGACCGACCGCGATCTGGAGTACGTCCACATGAAGGACCAGCGCGGCAGCGGTCTCGAGCCGACGGAAGTGCTGTCGCAGTACCGGTATCAGGACGGGCTCGGGTATTACCAGTCGACGAAGGACACGGCGACGCACTTCTTCTTCGACTACCTGCCCAAGGGCGTCTACGTGTTCGAATACACGCTGCGCGTGCAGCATCGCGGCATCTATCAGAGCGGGATGGCCGAGATCCAGTGCATGTATGCGCCGGAGTTCGGCAGCCATTCCGAGAGCTTCGTTCTGACCGTGAAATGATCTGATTGCGGGAAGCGCCCGTCCGGCATATCATTCCGGACGGGCGCATTTCTTTTTGATCCGGAGGAGTCACGGCATGATCGAATCGCTCACCAGTCCCGCCGGCGTTGCCTTCCGAGGGCTCGGATGGTTCTTCCCTGCGGGTGCGCGCAGCAGATCGCGTTCCCGGAACATATCTCTCACCCTGCTGGCTATATTCCTTTTCATATACATAATCAACAATAGAACAGGCCTTTGCGCCCCCGTCGGCACGGTTACAGGCGAACTGGCCTCTTCCGCAGAAATCCCCTCCCCCATTGCATCGACGGGAACGGGGCTTCCGCCCTCCAGCCCTGTCCTCCCCGTCACCGAGCTGCCATCCCTGCTGAAGTCGGCCGAGGAGATATCGGGGCCACACCAGAAAGTGAAGGTCGGCTTCTACTTCAACACGGCCGGCAAGATCGATTTCCAGACATCCAGCCTGCCGCTCGACTTCTATCTCTGGATGATGTATCGGGGCGAGGAAGAGCCCAGGTTCGAGTTCATGAACTGCCGGATGCTCCAGATCGAGAAGCAGGAAGAACACAAGCCGTATGCGGGCACAGACGTGAATTATCTCGTGTTCAAGGTTTCAGGAATCTTCGACCAGAACATCGATTATCGCAATTACCCGTTCGACTCGTTCACCGTGCGCGTGCTGCTCGAGGATGTCGAACAGGAAATCGAACTGCGAGAATACCTTCCCGACACACGCGATTCCGCTCTTGATACATCGTTTCGTCTCGTTGGCTGGGACATCAAGGCGTTTCGGATCGTGAACCTGGTCCATACGTATTCCACATCGTTCGGTCTCGAGTCGGAAAAGCGGGACCGGTATTCCCAGATCGCGGCGGAGATCGACGTGTCGCGATTGAATCCGATCATTTTCGCGAAAACGGTGGCACCTGCGATCATTTTCATTCTCATCGCGACGCTCGGCTCGATGCTGCCGCTCGAACAGATTTCACAGAAGATCAGCCTCGCCGTTGCGGCCTTGTTCAGCTCGGTGGCGTACCACATCAATCTATCGCAGGGGCTTCCGCCCCTCAGTTATCTCACATTCATCGACCGGATGATGATCGCGAACTACTCGATCATCTTCCTCTGCCTGGTGTTCTCTGTTGGAATGCACCTTGCAAACAAGAACGGTCTCGAGCGGACGGAACGATTTTTTTCGTTCGTTTCGCACTGGATCGTCCCCGTTCTTGTCACCGCAGATCTCTATATGCTTCTCGCCAGTTGCAAGATGATCTGAGTTCCATCACCTGACACATATAGTCATTACGATATTTTCAGGGCGCGCCTCATCCATACTCCTCCCTGCCAAGGCATCTCGTGACGGGTCCAGAGTTCGTCATTGGATCCATTTGCGTGGGGAACATCGGAACGGATACAATACTCATCGAATTCTGTCAGGAGGATGAGAACGATGAAGAGGCGTGATTTCCTGAAGATGGCGGCAGGCGCCGCCGCCGCTGTTTCCCTGGGTTCGGTCGTCTCAAGAAGTTCCGCCCTGTTCGCCCAGGAAGCCGCAACGTTTCCTCCTTCCGTCTGGGTCGAAGGCGGCGAGCCGGCCGCTCTGTTGAAAGCTGCACTCGATGCCTACGGCGGCATGGGACGGTTCGTATCTGCCGGAGACGTCGTCGTGGTCAAGCCCAACATCGGCTGGGACCGCACGCCCGAGCTTGCCGGCAACACCAACCCCGACCTCGTCGCCGAGGTCGTGAAGGCCTGCCTGGCGGCGGGAGCCGCAAAGGTGAAGGTATTCGATCGCACCTGCAACAATGCCCGCCGGACCTACGTCAGCAGCCTGATCGAGGAGAAGGCGGCCGAAGCCGGCGCCGAAGTGACGCATGTCCGTGACGACGGCTTCGTCGAACATCCTCTTCCCAACGGGAAGGTGTTGAAATCCTGGCCGGTCTACAAAGAGTATCTCGACGCCACGAAGGTGATCAACGTGCCGATTGCCAAACATCACGGCATGGCAACGGTCACGCTGGGCTTGAAAAACCTGATGGGCGTGATGGGCGGCTCGCGCGGGGAGATCCACACCCCGTTCCAGCAGAAGGTTGTTGATATTGCAATGCATATTCTACCTACCATCACGATCATCGACGCGTACCGGATTCTGATGAATCATGGCCCCTCGGGCGGCGATCCGGCCGACGTCAAGCTCACGAAAACCCTGGTTATGAGCCCATGCACGCTCTCTGCCGATGTCACGGCCCTTCCGCTGTTCGGCCACGCGCTGGACGCCATCCCGTATTTGAAGGAAGCCGTCTCACGAGGCATCGCGAAGAACGACATCGCCACCCTCCAGCCGAAGAAAATCCTTCTTTCCTGACGCGGAGTCGAAACCATGCTTTCGCTGCGACGCATCGTCCAGGGAATTGCCCTCATAGGCTTTGTTGCCCTGTTTCTTGCGGCCCGGTATCCCTTCAAGCCGTTTCTCCCCATCGATCTGGGACTGCGCTTCTCACCATTTGCGGCAATCGCCGATTCGCTGGCCTCCTGGCACCTCGCTACCGCCTTCTGGCCAGGGTTTCTCATCCTGCTTGCGACGCCCCTTCTCGGCAGGTTCTTCTGCGGCTGGCTCTGCCCGCTCGGCTCCGCATTCGACCTGTGGCGGCGCATCACGGGCGCCCAACCGGGGCCGGCAGCCTCCCTGCCCCGGCTTCCGAAGGTGCTGCTGTTCGTGGGGCTCTGCTTCACTGCCGTGGCCGGCGGCCCCTTCTGGGGCTGGTTCGATCCTCTTGCCCTGTTCAACAGACTTCTGACGGGAGTCGTCCACCCCATTGTATCTCATATCATTGTTTATATATCATCTTTTCTCGAGTGGATTCCGGGCTTCACTGCCTTCAAGCGGAGCGCTGCAAAGCTTCTGATGCCCGAACCCCTCTTCCATCCCGCACAGTTCTGGAGCCTTGCGGCGCTGTTCCTGTTCTTCGCGGTGCTCGAGCACGTCAGGCCCCGCTTCTGGTGCCGTTCCCTCTGTCCTGCGGGCGCCCTCCTCGGCCTCTGTGCCTCACGGCGTCTTCAAACCCGGCGGATCGATGAATCCTGCATCAATTGCGGCGCATGCGGCCGCATCTGCCCGATGGACGCCGTCGAAGCTTCCCCGCGCCGGATCGATCCCGTCGAGTGCATCGAATGCCGCCTCTGTGACGGGGTCTGCCCACCCGGCACGACGGCGATCGTCAAGCGATTCTCGTTCGGCCCCCGGGAAGCCCGCCCCATCGATCTCACGCGGCGTCGCCTCCTGGGATCGGCCGCGT
>JAKQOH010000179.1 GCA_029565415.1 Candidatus Rifleibacteriota bacterium
TCGTCGTCTTCGAGTTCGTCTTCCTGGTTTTCTTCGTCCTTCTCATCCTCGTCGACGTCTTCCCAGCGCTTCTTCGGAGACATCATCTCCTCTTCGATCAACCAGTCGTTCGTCGGCATGGCGAATATCCCCTTTCGTGCCAGAGTATTGAGTTATTGCGGATCGGCGCAATAATGGCACAACGCACGTGATGTGTCAAGACGAAAATATCATCCCGGATGAAAATCGCTTGGGCAGACGCCGGGCGGACCCGGTGACCGATGCCGCGGGGTACCCGCATTCCTTGACTTGCCGCCCTTCCTGCTGTATACTGCCCCTCTGCTATCCGTATTTTTGATCACAGGAAGAGGTTTGAATCATGTTCCAGAATCTCTCGGAGAAGCTTTCCGCCGTCTTCGAACGCCTTCGTCGTTCGGGCAAGCTGACCGAGGCCGACATCGACGCCGCCCTGAGCGAAGTGAAAATGGCTTTGCTCGAGGCGGACGTCAACTTCCGCGTCGTGAAGCAGTTCACCAAGCGCGTGAAGGAAAAGGCCGTCGGTGCCGAGATTTTCAAGAGCCTCACCCCCACGCAGCAGGTCGTGAAGATCGTCATGGACGAGCTGATCGTGCTGCTCGGCGGCGAACGCGCGAAACTGACCGTTGCGCCGCAGAAGCCCACCGTCATCCTGATGGCCGGCCTTCAGGGCTCCGGCAAGACCACCACCTGTTCCAAGCTGGCTCTGCACCTGCGCAAGAGTGACCACAAGTCGCCCCTGCTCGTGGCCTGCGATGTGTACCGCCCCGCGGCCGTGAAACAGCTCGAGGTGCTCGGAGCCCAGCTTGACGTCCCTGTTTTCACGATGCCCAGCGGCACCCGCCCCGTCGAGATCGCCCGCGCCGCGATCGAGCACGCCCGCGACAAGGAGCTCGACACCGTCATCATCGATACCGCCGGCCGGCTGCACATCGACGACGAGATGATGAACGAGGTGCGCGAGCTGAAAGAGGCGACCCGGCCGCACGAGATCCTGCTCGTGGTCGATGCCATGACGGGCCAGGACGCCGTCAACAGCGCCAAGAGCTTCAACGACCTTCTCGAGTTGACCGGCATCATCCTCACCAAACTTGACGGCGACGCCCGCGGCGGCGCGGCCCTCTCGATCCGGGAAGTAACCGGCAAGCCGATCAAGTTCGTCGGCATCGGCGAAAAATCCTCGGCTCTCGAGCCGTTCCACCCCGACCGCATGGCCCAGCGGATCCTCGGGATGGGCGACGTCCTCACCCTGATCGAGAAGGCTCAGGCGACGATGGATGAAGAGAAGATGAAGGAGATGGAACAGCGGCTGCGCGAGGCCGAGTTCAACTTCAACGATTTTCTCAGCCAGCTCAACCAGATCAAGCGCATGGGACCTCTCAGCCAGCTTCTCTCAATGATTCCCGGCTTCTCGTCCGTGCCGGGGCTCGACCAGCTCTCATTCGACGATAAGAACTTCAAGCGCTTCGAAGCGATCATCCTGTCGATGACCCCGGAGGAGCGCTCGTTTCCCGACGTCATCGACGGAAGCCGCCGCAAGCGCATCTCGACCGGCAGCGGCAATGACATCCAGAGCGTGAACGCGCTGTTGAAGCAGTTTTCTCAGATGCGGCAGATGATGAAGAATCTCGGAGCCATGTCCAAGAAACATTCCCGGCTCTCGAAATTCTTCGGAGGCCGTGCCTGACCCCAACGGAATACACCGGCCGGCATCGCCCGGCAGGAAGATCGAAAAGGAGTACACACATGTCTGTCAGTATCCGCCTCAAAATGCTGGGGACCAAGAACCGCCCGTGCTACCGGGTGGTGGCAGTCGACGGCCGCAAGACCCGCGACGGCAAGACCCTCGAGAATCTGGGCCATTACAACCCGATTTCCCACCCTGCCCACGTCATCCTGAACGAAGAGCGGGTCATGGAGTATCTGAAGACCGGCGCCCAGCCCAGCGAAACGGTTCGCGACCTGCTTCGCCAGAAGGGCATCCGCCAGAGCCAGGTCAGCCAGAACGGCAAGACCCGCCTCGAGTGGACGAAGACCGCCTGAACCGGTTTTCCCCTTTCTCTGAAAAAGGAGTGTGCCCGAAGTGACTCACGATCCCGTCCAGGAACTGATTCACGTTCTGGTCTGTGCCCTCGTCGAACATCCGGACGAGGTGCATGTCAGGCCGATCGAGGGTGATGGCACCGTGGTCTACGAGGTGCAGGTGCATCCCGAAGACAACGGCAAGGTGATCGGAAAGAAGGGCCGGACCATCAACTCGCTGCGCACGATTCTGAGAGCCGCGTCGCTCCCGGGAGAGAAGCGCGTCATGATGGAGCTGGTCTGACCCATGGCGAAGATCCTGGAGCCCGCCGCCGGCCTGGCAGCCGATTCCCCTCGGGGAACCGAAGCCGGGACGGTGGTCGTAGCCCGCCTCGCGAAGGCCGTCGGCCTGCAGGGGTGGGTGCGGGTCACCCTGAACACGGATCATCTCGACCGCTTCGCGCCCGGCTCGACGCTCAACCTGCGTCGGCAGGGCCAGCCGATGCGGTTGCTGACGGTCGTCGATGTCCGTGAGACCTCGTCGCCCGCCCAGATCGATCTGATGTTCGAAGGGATCGAAGACATGGACACCGCCCGCACCCTGATTCCGGGCGAGTTCGTGATCGACCGCGCCGAGCGCGTTCCGCCGCCGGAAGGCGCGTTCTATCCCGACGAGCTCGAAGGCATGACCGTCATCGGGCCCCAGGGCGCGAACGAAGGTGTGGTCGAACAGCTCGTTGCCGACGTTCCGTCCCCGTACCTCACGGTGCGGTCGCCGAAGCTCGGCGAGGTGCTCGTGCCCTACCGGCGCGCCTGCATCACCGGCATCGACCGCCAGACCCGAACGGTCAGACTGAGCGAGCCGCTCGAGCGGCACGTTCCCGTCGACTGAAGAAGGAGAACCCGTGAAGATCGAGATCATCACCCTCCTGCCCGGTGTCTTCGACCGCGTTTTCGACGAAAGCGTGCTCGGAGCGGCCCGGCGTCAGGGGCTGGTCGAGATCGGCCTCCATTCGCTGCGCGAGTACGGCGACGGGCGCCACAAGACGGTCGATGACACGGCGTTCGGGGGTGGTCCGGGCATGATCCTCAAGCCGGGACCGCTCGTTTCCTGCATCCGCGACCTCCGTCGCGCCGGTCCCCCGGCGGCGGTGATCGGTCTGACGCCCCAGGGCGTTCCGCTCACCCAGACCCTGGTGCGCGAGCTGGCGGGCTGCCCGCGCCTGATTCTCGTCTGCGGCCGGTATGAAGGCTTTGACGAGCGCATCAGGAGCGAGTTCGATCTCCAGGTCTCGATCGGGGACTACGTGCTGACCGGGGGCGAGATTGCCGCAATGGCGCTCGTCGATGCGGTTTCGCGCATGATCCCCGGCACGGTCGGCCGGCACGAGTCGGTCGAACAGGATTCGTTCTACACCGGTATCCTCGATCATCCGCAGTATACACGTCCCGCCGCCTGGGAAGGCAGGAACGTGCCGGCGACGCTCATGGAAGGGCATCATGGGCGTATCACCGGCTGGCGCCGCGGTCAGGCTCTCCTGACGACGGCCATCCGGCGGCCGGATGTCCTCACGACCCAGGAACTGTCCGGGAGCGACAGAGCCGCCCTGCAGGCGGCGATCGCCGCGGGCGGGAACGACGGGGTCCCGATTTCCCCAACAACGACAAGCTGAACCGGCCACCCGGTTCATTCAATACCCTGAAGGAGCAGAGACATGAACCCCACCATCGAAAGCATCGAACGCGGCTACATGAAAGACCGCAAAGCCCTTCCCGAGTTCGTCCCGGGCGACACCCTGCGCATCGCCATCAAGGTCCGTGAAGGCGACAAAGAACGCCTCCAGGCGTTCGAAGGCGTCGTGATCTCGAAGCGGTATACCGGCCTCCGCGAGAACTTCACCGTCCGCAAGATCTCCTACGGCGTCGGCGTCGAGCGCACCTTCCTGCTCAACTCCCCGAGCCTGGCCGAGATCAAGGTCGTTCGCCGCGGCAAGACGGCCCGCGCCAAGCTGTACTACCTGCGCGATCGCGTCGGCAAGAAGACCCGCGTGAAAGACAAGCTGATGGTGGCGAAGGCCGAAGAGTGAGTCACGAAGCCCCGGCGCCGGCAGGGTCCGCCACCGGCGCGAAGGCGGTCGAGATTCACGATGTCTCGGTCCGGTCGGGACAGTCGACGGCCATCGCCATCGACCGTCTCGATCCCGACGAGGTGCTCGGCGAATCCGCCCTCACCATCCTGGGAACGGTGGCCGGCCGGCTGCCGGATGGGTTCCAGTTGATCCTGGAACAGCATCCGCGCGGCCGGTCGCCGCTGCGTTTCCTGCTTGCCCCGCCCGACCGCGGCCGGTTCGAAACCGCCGTCACCCTCCGGAACGGGGCGAACGACATTGCCATCCGGGTCACCGACACCGATAGCCGGCCTGTCGATGAGTGCCGGTTCACGATCCATTACAAATCCTCGTTCCGGGAGTGGAACGAGACGGTGTTCATCGCGTTCCTGCTGGCCCTCCTGATCCGCAGTCTCGTGCTGCAGGCCTTCTGGATCCCGACGGGGAGCATGGAGCCGACCCTGCTCGGCGAGAAGCGCGACCCGGTCACGAATGATCTGAACCGGGCCGGTGACCGGATCCTGGTGAACCGGTTCGCGTACGTGGCGGATCTCTCGCTCGACGGCCGGATCCCGTTCGGCCCCCGCTACTGGTTCTCTCTCCCGAAACGCGGGGATATCGTCGTGTTCAAGTATCCCGACAAGAACCCCAACGCCGCGCCGCGCGATTTCATCAAGCGCGTCATCGGGCTTCCCGGCGATTCGATCCGGATCGTCGAGGGGGTCGTCTCGGTGAACGGTGTTCCACTGAACGAGCCCTACATTGCCGAGCCGCCGTGGCAGGATTTCGAGACCCGCGTGCCGCTCGACAGCCTGTTCGTGATGGGGGACAACCGCAACAACAGCGCCGACAGCCGGTTCTGGGGGCCCATGCCTCTCAAGAACCTGAAGGGGCAGGCCGTGCTGCTGTACTGGCCGATGGCCCGGTTCCGGCCGATCCGCAGCCACCCGCATCCGAACAGCATCCCCGGAACACCGGCCGAATCCGCCTCCGGCGAGAACTGACCGGGCACATTCGTATGAACAGGGAACTCCCCGGCCACATTCGCAAGGCTTTCCGGTCCATCGAGCGGTTCATCCCGGTCGTGGATCTCGTCGTCGAACTGCTCGACGCGCGCATGCCCCTCTCATCGCGCCTGCCGGGCCTCGTCAAGCGGCTCAAAAAGCCCTCCCTCGTCATCCTGGGAAAAGCGGACCTGGCCGACCCCGACCAGACCCGGGCCTGGGTGGACCGGTTCGAGGCCGAAGGACAGCCGTGCCAGCCGCTCGATGCCCGCCAGGCGGCATCGGTGAAGGAGCTCAACCGCCGGCTGCGCGCGGTCACCGAGGCGGCGGCGAAAGCCGGCGGATCCCAGCGCCAGGTGCGTCGGATGATGGTGATCGGCATTCCCAACGTCGGCAAATCGACGCTCATCAACGCTCTTGCCGGCCGCAAGGCCGCGCGCGTGGCGAACCTGCCGGGCGTGACGCGCGACATCCAGTGGATCAAGCTTGCCGGCAGCCTCGAGCTGCTGGATCTTCCGGGGGTTCTCGATTTCGGCCTCCTGAAGCGGGGCGAGGTCCTCCGGTTGATCAACACCGTGCCGGGGCGGGATGACGATCAGACCTCCCAGGCCCGGCGGCTTTGTGAAATACTCAAAAATATTAAATTGGATGCTATACTTCCCGGCTTCGCCGGCGAGGCCGGGGGCTCGTTCGATGCCTTCCTGCCGCTGTATGCGCGCCGGATGAACTTCCTGGCCCGCGGTGGCGTTCCCGACGAGCGTCGCGCCGCCCAGGATCTGGTGAAGCGCTTCCAGAGCGGCGGCTTCGGCCGGGTGACGCTCGAGGCGGCCGATATGGTCGAGGCGCTGAAGACGGTCGAGGTGACGGAGGAATGAGCCGGCACGAGGAGATTTTCGAACTCGGCGAGGACGTCTGCCGGCACATGCTGGGGGCGGGAGAGTCCCGCGGTCTCGATCTGGTGCGGACGATTCCCGAGGTGACGGTTCGCGCCCGCGGGAACCAGCTGCTCGTCGGCGGTGAACCGGCCAAGATCGAGCTGGTCCGAAAGTTCGTCGAAGCCCTGTCCCGCCGGCTTGCAACCGAGGGCGGCCTCGCCACCGGCGACCTGCGCCGGCTGTTCGCCGAATGTGTCGGGGAGCGGCCCGGGGATGTCCAGCCGCCCCGCAACGGCCAGGAACCGCCCCGCCAGGCGGGAGAATCCTATCCGGAGCTACTCGTGACGCATTCCGGCCGCCCAGTGCGGGCCAAGACCGCGATGCAGCAGTCCTACCTCGATGCGATCCGGTCGCACGAGGTGACGATCTCGATCGGTCCTGCAGGCACGGGCAAGACCTACCTCGCCTGCGCCATGGCCGTGCGGGCCCTGCGGGACCGGCAGGTGAGCCGGGTCATTCTTTCCCGGCCCACGATCGAGGCCGGCGAGAAGCTCGGCTATCTGCCCGGCGATCTCATGGAAAAAGTGGATCCGCACTTCCGGCCCCTGTACGACGCGCTCCAGGAGTTCCTGGGCATCGCCCGATTCCAGCAACTGCTCCGGCAGGGGGTCATCGAGATCACACCGCTGGGCTACATGCGCGGCCGCACCTTCAACGAGGCGTTCATCGTTCTCGACGAGGCGCAGAATACGACGGAAAAACAGATGCGGATGTTCCTGACCCGCATGGGATACGGTTCCCGCGTGGTCGTCACGGGCGACCGGACGCAGATCGACCTGCCTTCGGCGAGGGATTCCTCGCTCCACTCGCTGCGCCAGGTGCTCGGCGGCATCGACCGGCTGGCCTTCATCGACCTCGGGGAGCAGGATGTGATCCGGCACGAGCTGGTGCGCCGCATCATCCAGGCGTATGAGATCTACGACGCCGGGAAAGGCGGCCCGGCATGAGCGAACGCGCCGCCTCGATCTTTTCGGCCCTGATGCGCTGGCTGGATCTGCCGGCCAAACGGCAGCCGAGCTTCCTGCGCGAGTTCGGCCTGTTCTTCGGGGCCGTCGTGTTGATCCTGTTCATCGATTTCACCAGTTTCAGTCCCGAGGTGGTCGAGGGCCACGAGGCACCAAAGACGATCGTCGCCCCGCGCGCGATCAGCTTCGTCGACGAACGCAAGACGGCCGAACTGCGCCGCCTCGAGGAGGAGCGCGTCGAACCGGTCATCACGCACATCGACAACGCCGAGGCCGAGATGCTCTCCCGGTTCAGCCGCTTCATGGGCGAGCTGGGCCGGTTCACCCAGGACTGGCGGGACCGCGACCCGATGGAGCTGCACGAAGAGACGATCGCGAGTTACTTCCATTCCGACAAACTGCTCGATGACGAGGGGCTGCGGATGTCGAGCGCCCTCTCCTCCGCCGAGATCGACCGGTTGAACGTCACCGGCCGGCAGATGCTGCTGAATTTCAACCAGACCATCATCACCACCCGTACCCTCGACGGCGTGCGCGGCGAGGTGAAGAAGAACACCGACTCGATGCCGGGCCAGCCGGGGTTCAAAAAGATATTGACCGATATTGTCAGAAACACCCTGATGGTGAACTCGATCGAGAACGAGAAGGCGACGCGTGCCCGGCGCGAGGCCGCCAGCCGGTCCGTGACGCCCGTCAAACGCAGTTTCCAGAAGGGGCAGAAGATCGTCGACCGCGGCGTGATCGTGACGGCCGACGACGTGTACGTCCTCAAGACCCTGGAAAAGCAGCTCCAGAAGAACCGGGCGCTGGCTTTCCTGGGGAACCTGTTGCTGGCCGGCCTGCTGCTGACCATCTGTCTTTCCCACCTGCGCCTGACGCGCCACCAGATCCTGAAAGAGTCGGAGCTGTTCCGCCTGACGGCCGGTCTCTGGGTCGCGACGCTGCTCACGGCGAAGATCGTGATCGCGGTGGCCAGCGCCTACGACCAGATGGAGCTGTGCCTGCTCTTCTCGCCGCTGCCGGCCATCGGCCTGCTGATGGTCCTGCTTCTGGATTTCCAGCTTGCCCTGTTCCACCAGCTCCTTCTGGGGATCCTCCTGTGCGTCCTGGCCGAGGCGAACGCCCGGCTCGCCATCGTCAGCCTGCTGGGCGGCGTGCTGGGCACCCTGACGCTCCACTCGTCGCGCGAGGGCAACCTGCGGGGAATGATCGGCGGTGCCGGCCTCAAAGCCGGCCTTGCGAACGCGATCGCCCTGGTTGGCCTGCTGATGCTCGACGCCGAAAACATCAATCTTGCGAACCTGCGCGGCATGCTCGTGACGATAGCCTGCGGATTCGGAAACGGCGTCGTGGCCGGCATCGCGGCGAACGGCGTGCTTCCCTACGTCGAGACCTACTTCGCCCTTGCCACCGGCTCCCGTCTCCTCGAACTGGCGGATCTGTCCCAGCCCCTGATGAAGCGGCTCGCCGAGGAGGCGCCAGGCACCTACCAGCACAGCATCATGGTCGCCAACCTGTCGGAAGCGGCCGCGAACGAGATCAATGCCGACGGTCTGCTCGCCAAGATCGGCGCTTATTTCCACGACATCGGAAAACTAAAGCGTCCGTTATATTTCGTAGAAAATCAGACGAACCGCAACCAGCACGACCAGCTTACGCCGTATATGTCGAGCCTGATCCTCGTCGGCCACATCCGGGACGGGGCCGACCTCGCCCGCGAATACGCCCTTCCCGAGCGGGTCGTGTCGCTGATCACGCAGCACCACGGCACGACCCTGATCAGCTACTTCTACGAGCAGGCCAAGACGGATACCGACGGCCAGGCGGTCAGCGAGGAGCGGTTCCGGTACCCGGGGCCCAAACCCCAGACGAAGGAGGCCGCGATCATCATGCTGGCCGACGCCGTCGAGGCGGCCTCGCGCACCCTGCCGCAGCACACGCACAGCCGCATCGAGGGGCTGGTGAAAAAGATCGTCGAGAACAAGCTGAACGACGAAAACCAGCTCGACGAGAGCGATCTGACCCTCAAAGACATCGAGCGGATCGAGCAGACCTTTATCCGCGTTCTGACTTCCATGTATCATGGGAGAATCGACTACCCCGGCAAGCTGTCGAATCAGCCAAAGGGAGGCCCGGATGGAAATCCTCATCAGCAACCGCCAAAAGAAGACTAGATTCAACCTCACCCGTCTCCGCGCCGTCGCGGAGGAGATCCTGCGCTTCGAAGACGCGCCGGAGAACGTCGAGCTGTCCATCGTCCTGTGCGACGACGACTTCATCCAGAAGCTGAACAACGATTACCTCGGCCGGAACCGGCCGACGGATGTCCTTTCGTTCCCGATCGACGACGAGGAGCTCGAGGCCGAGGTCCGGGCGATCGGCGACGTGGTCATCAGCATCGAGACGGCTCACCGCCAGGCCGCGAAACTCAGCCACTCGGTCGGGCTCGAAACCGCCTTCCTGCTGATCCACGGCGTTCTCCACCTGATGGGCTACGATCACGACACCAGTTCGGACCAGCTTCGGATGCGCGATCGTGAGGCGGCGATCTGCCGCCATCTGTGCGATCGAAAACTGCTCAAGAGCCTCGAGAAGATCGGCCATTCGACGCTGATCGGCCGGACCGAACGGACCGCAGCCTCCCGGCCGTCACCGCGCCGGGCTTCCGGCGCCGCCGGCCCGAAGCCGGCTGCCGAGCCCGCCCGGAAGACGAAGAAGACCGGAGGTCGGCACCTCGATGGATGACTCCGGCTCTGCGCTTCTGCCCGATCCCGGGTATGCGCTCGTTTTTCTGCTCCTGCTCTGCTGTTCCGCGTTCTTCTCGGCCACCGAGACGGCATTTTTCTCCCTTTCGCCCCTCCGGTTGAAAAAGCTCGAAGACGAGGGGGACGAGCGCGCCGGTGAAATCCTCGGCGTGCTGGCCGACAAACAGCGGCTGCTGATCACGCTGCTGCTGGGGAACACGTTCGTGAACGTCGCGGCAACCGCGATGGCGACGGCCTATCTCGTGCACACGCTGCCGGCCATCTCGTGGCTCGCCGCCTCCCCGCTCGGCGCGTCGCCCCAGATGTGCATTGCCGTGGCGACCGCCCTCATGACGATTCTGCTGCTGGTGTGCGGGGAAATCACGCCGAAAACGCTCGCCATCTTCAATGCCCAGCGGTATGCCCGCATCGCCGTCAAACCCCTGCGCCTCGTCATCTTCCTTCTGCGGCCCGTTACGACCTTGCTGGATGCCGCCCTGCATCGGATCATCCCCTCCTACGCCGACTGGAACCGCAAACTCGGTTCGGCCACTTCGCTCGACCAGATCGACAGCTACTTTTCCCTGGGCGAAGAGGTCGGCATCATCGAGCGCGACGAAAAGGAAATGATCAGCTCGGTGTTCGAGTTCGGCGAAACGCTCGTGCGCGAAGTCATGGTGCCGCGGCCCGACGTGATGGCGGTCCCCCTGACCATGCCGCTCGATGCCCTGCTGAAGTTCGTCCGTGACGACGGCCACTCGCGGTTCCCCGTCTACGACGGCTCGCTCGACAAGATCGTCGGCATCCTCTACGTCAAGGATCTGCTGATGCGATACGAGGAGCTGAAAGCCGGATACGACCTCTCGAAGCTGCTGCGGCCGGCCTGCTTCGTTCCCGAGACGAAGAAGCTGGACGACATGCTGCGCGAGTTCCAGAAGCGCAAGATGCACCTGGCTCTCGTCGTCGACGAATACGGCGGGATCTCCGGCCTCGTCACCATCGAAGATCTGCTCGAGGAGATCGTCGGCGAGATCGTCGACGAGTATGATCAGGACGAACAGGCCCCGATCATCCGCCTCGAGCCTGATGTGTTCAGCGTCGATGCGCGGTATGGCATCGCGGATCTCGAGGCCGAGCTCGGACTCGAGCTCGAATACGAGGATTCCGAGACGGTCAGCGGCTACGTGCTGGAAAAACTGGGCCGCATTCCGCGTCGCGACGAGAAGCTCGACGAGCCCGCCGCCTGCTTCCAGGTGACCGACCTGAAGGGAAACCGGATCCTGCGTCTGAAAGTGACGCGCAAGCATCCCGAGCCTCCTGCTCCCGCCCCGGAACCCGAAGGACTGGCGGACTAGCCGCCGGCCCGGGATCGAAGCGCCGTCATGACCCTTTTCATCTCGCTCCTGCTCGTGGTGCTGTGCCTGTTTCTCGTCGGCGCGTTCGCCGGCATCGAAACAGGGTTCGTGAGCATCGATCAGGAGATGCTGCGGCACCAGGCCAACGAGCCGGGCGCCTTCGCCGAACGTTCGCTGGTGCGCATCCTGCGACAGCCCGAGCGGTTTCTCGCCCTGACCCTGATCGGCATCAACCTGACGATGGTGCTCGCCACCTCGATCTGGACCGAGCTGCTGCACATCTACAGCCCGCTGCTGGTCACGGCGGGAACGGTTGCGATGTCGCTCGTGATCCTGATCTTTTGTGAAATGCTGCCCAAGATGGTGTTTGCCGCGAAGCCCCTCGACATGTCGAAACGCTGTCTCTGGCTGGTCGAGTGGTCGGAGTGGCTGTTGCGGCTGCCCATCCTTGCCGTGACATGGTTCACCCGGGGGATCATGAACCTGCTCGGCCTCGGCTCGACGAGGCGGCGGAACATCTCGCGTGATGAGCTGCTGATCCTGCTCAGCCAGGGGGCGAGTTCGGGCGTGCTGCGGGAGAAGCCGACCCGCATGGCGCGCGGCATCATAGGCCTGAAAAGCCTCCGACTCAGCGATATCATGATTCCCCGGCCCCGGATCACGGCCCTCGAGGTGAACCTTCCGCTCTCCCGGGCCCGCAGGCTCGTGATGGAAGGGGGATACTCGCGGGTGCCGGTGTATGAGGGAAAGATCGACCAGATCGTGGGGATGCTGTATTTCAAGGATCTGTATCTGAGGCCCGAGGAGCCGGCGACGTTGCGCGAGATTCTCTCCCCGCCCGTCTTCGTCCCCGAGTCCAGGAACGCGTTCGAGCAGCTCCAGGAGATGCGCCGCGAGAACTACCACACGGTGATCGTGCTCGACGAGTTCGGCTCGCTGTCGGGGCTGGTGACCCTCGAGGATCTGCTCGAGGAGGTGTTCGGGGAGATCCAGGACGAGCTTGATGAGCCGATCACGAGTGTCAAAGCCCATGCCGACGGTACATTCACGGCAGCTGCCGATATGAGCCTGACGGACTTCTGCCGCGAGACGGGAATTTCGTTTACCGAGACGGAAGGCGCCTCGACCGTCAACGGGCTGATCCAGGCCTTCACCGGCCGGATTCCCCAGACGGGCGACGCGTGCGAGATAGAGGGAATCCGGTTCGACATTCTGCAGGCCGATTCTCGGCGCGTCCAGAAGGTGCGCATCGAGTCGAAACGGACGCGCACGGAGAAGGAGGAGTCATGAGCGGACGGCATCGTGACCGGCTTCGCGAGGGCGTGAAGCTCGTTCTCGACGGGCTGAAGGCCCTTCACGACATTCTGCGCAGCTACTTCATCACCGGCGTCATCCTCGTCGTTCCGGCATTCGTGACGCTGTTTATCATGTACCAGCTGTTCATGTTCGCCGACGGCTTTCTCGGCGATGCGGTCAGCCAGGTGGTGGGAAGACGGATTCCTGGCTTCGGGGTGATCTCGACGGTTCTGCTGTTCGTGATCGCCGGCCGGGTGGCCCAGAACGTGATCGGAAAACAGGTGCTGAAGTGGGTCGACCGGTCTCTCGAGCAGGTGCCGGTCGTGCGTTCCCTGTATGTCGGGGTGAAGCAGGTTTCGGATGTCGTCCTCCAGCAGCATCGGGGCGAATTCAAGCGGGTGGTGCTTCTCGAGTATCCGAAAGAGGACAGTTGGGCGGTGGGCTTCGTCACCGGGGATTTTCTGGTGGATGCCGTGCCGCCATTCGCGGAACAGCGTATGATATGTGTATTCGTGCCGACGACGCCGAACCCGACCTCGGGATTTCTGCTGATCGTCGACCGGTCGAAAATCAGGGAAGTGCAGATCAGCATCGAAGACGCCATGAAACTGGTCATCTCGGGCGGTCTCGTGAAGCCCTCCCAGCCGGTTGGGACACCGGTCGGGAGCGAGGGCGAGGATTTCACGATCCCGCATTGAACCATGAAGGAACGACGCCGTATGACGAACAAGACGCAGAACTGGAAGCACATCGCAAAAGGCCTGGCCCTGGCCGTCCTCCTGTCGGTCGCGGGAGGCGGGACGCCTGCGCCCGCCATCGATGAGATCCGCAGCTATCTCGAGGTGCGTGATGCCGCGGCTGCCCTCAAGGCGGAGCTTCAGCGTGCCGTCTCGGGCGCGACGGACTCGGTTCTCCTCACCAACCCGCGGGGCGAGCAGGAAGTGAGTGAAATTTTTTCCTGGCTCGAAGGCCAGGCCGAACGGTTCCGAACCCAGAACACCCCGCTGTCGGTCTACTACAACGATCGCCTGTCCCGGATGCTCGAGGAGTGCCGGTCGTTGTATCCGCACTTCGTCAAGCGTCGCGCCCTCGGGGTACGTACCGAGGTCCGCCAGGTGCTGGTCCCGCCCCCGCCCGTGCAGCCAAGACCCGAGCCCGCAGCTCCGCAGCAACCGGAGCGCGAACTCGTCATTGCGCACACACCGGCACCGCGGCCGAAGCCGGCGGCGGCAGTGATGCCCGCCGTGTCCCGGCCGACGTCAGAGATGCTTGCGCGACGCCGGGCGTTCTTCCATCCGATCGGTGTCCGCACCCTGGTTCCCTCGGTTCCGGTCCCGGCCGTCGTGCCGCCTTCCCGGCCGGCCCCCCAGGTGCCGGTGATTCCTCCGGCTGCCCCCGTCGTGGCCGCGCCAGTGCCTGTTTCTCCCGTCGCCCCTGTCACGGCACCGGCTCCGGCAACCATTGCCGTAATGATGCCGCCCGTCGCTTCGGCCGTGGTTGTGGCTCCGGTGCCGCCTGTTCAGCCGGCTCCGGCCTCCTTCCCGGCGCTGCCGGCCCCCGTGGCCCAGGCTCCCGCGGCCTTCACACCGCTCGAACCCTGGTCCGGGGAAGACCCCCAGATCCGGCAGACGGCCGGGATGCGCCCCCTGGCGATCATGATCGAGAACCACAATCAGGCGCGGCCGCAGACCGGCATGCACGAGGCCGAACTGGTCTACGAGATTCCCGTCGAGGGCGGCATCACCCGGTTCATGGCGCTGTATTATCACGTTCCGGCCGCGGTGGGCCCCGTGCGCAGCTGTCGTGAGTATTTCGTCGACCGTGCCCTCGAGGTGAACGCCCTCTACGTGCACTGCGGCGGCAGCCCGAACGGCTATCGGTATATCGGGGAGCAGAAGGTGTTCGCGATCGACGAGATCAGCAATGGTACACCGTTTTTCCGGGACAATTCGCGCAAGGCCCCGCACAATCTCTACGCGAAACCCCAGAAGGTGATCGAGGTGATGAACCAGCGGCATCCGATGGAGCTGCCGTACCAGCGCCTGCCGCTGCTGTACGGGCCGGCTCCGTCCGTGGGAACCATCCCCTGCCGGGGGATCGCGATCCGGTATCACGGAAATTATACTGCATCATATAAAATGAACGCCCGCACCGGCCGGTATGACCGGTATATGAACGGGACGCAGCAGGTCGACCGTGTGACGCTCCAGCCGGTGGCTCCCGGCACGGTTCTGCTCCAGCTCGCGAACATGCGGGTGATCGACGACAAGGGCCGCCAGGAGATCAGCTTCCTCGGCGAGGGCCGCGGCCTCGTGCTGTATGGCGGAACGGCCCGGCCGGTGACCTGGAAGAAGACCGCCCCACGCGAGTTCACGCGGTTCTACGACGAGACGGGCAAACCGTTCGTCTTCTCGAACAAGAGCCCGGTCTGGGTGCAGGTGATCTCGCCGGCGAACCGGGTCGCCTTCGATCCGCCGCTTCCCCAGACGATGGTCGCGTATCTGGGCCTCAATCCGCCGATCCCGGCCAAGCCGGCGAGCCAGGCTGCGAAAGCGTCTTCCAGAAAAGCTTCCAAGGCAACTCCCGCGGCTTCTGCAAGCCAGACCCGGAACCTGTGACCAGGGAGAGGAACCCAGGCATGACCGAAGAAGGCATCAAAACGACATTCGGGGCCATCGGCGTCTTCGGCCGCGCGAATGCCGGCAAATCGACGCTGGTGAACGCGCTGGTCGGGGAAAAGGTCTCGATCGTCTCGAAACGTCCCCAGACCACCCGCCGCCGCATTCTCGGCATTCTGACGCGGGGGGAGGCCCAGATCGTCTTCTGCGACACGCCCGGCCTTCACGCGATCAAGAACCGGCTCGACGCCTTCATGGCGCGCGAGATCGAGGCGACGGCCGAGGGGCTTCAGGGCGCCCTGTATCTCGTCGATCTGACGGATCCGCGCACCGAGGAGGACGAGGCACATCTGCGGGATCTCCAGAGCTGGCTTGGCCGTGAAACACCCCTGTTTCTGGTGCTGACGAAGATGGACAACCCCAAAAAAGCCGATCCGGCCAAGATCACCGAGGCATACGCGGGGCTGGCTTCCTTCGCCGGCGTGTTCCGGGTCTCGTCCGAACGGGGAACGGGGCTCGAGGAGCTTCAGAAAGCGGTTTTGGGGCTGCTCGTGCCGAGTCCGCACGCCTACGAGGCGGATTTATTTACCTCCCAGACAGAGCGGGAGATCGTCGAGGAGACGATCCGGGAAGTGATTCTCGAGACGTATTACCATGAGGTGCCGCACTCGGTGGCCGTTCTGGTCGAGCAGTTCACGGAGCGGCCGAACGGGAAGACCTTCATCGAGGCCCACCTGGTGATCGAGCGCGAGAGTCACCGCAAGATCCTGATCGGCCGCGAAGGATCGGGGCTGAAATCCGTCGGCTCGATTGCCCGGGAACGGTTGAACGGGATTCTCGGGCGTGATATCTATTTACAACTGTGGATCAAGGTTCGCCCGAACTGGCGGAAGCAGGATACCTGGGTGCGAAACCTCGGATACCGCGACCGGTGAGCGCCGGCATGCGTGCCGGGCTGACTACGAGAGTTGAGGAGCACTGATGAATTCGATCCTGATGGTTGTCGTTGCCGTCATCGTCATCCTGCTGGTATTCGTCATGTTTTCCCTCGACGACCAGGAAGAACTGCCGTCCGATGAGGGAGAGACCCGGTCCGAGCCGGCCTCCGCCGCGCCGGTGAGCACCGCTGAGGCACAACCGGCCGAGCCGCGCGGTACCCGGAACGAACCACCGCCTGCCACCGCGATTCCGGCGGGTTCCCAGGCCCCGGCGGCGCGGCCTGCTCCCGCTGCACCGGTTCCCGCCGCCAGGCCCCCCGCTCCGGACTTCGTGGAAACCGGTTCGGAACAGGATCTTCAGTATCGGCTGCTGCTCGACGAACAAGTGCCGCCGCCGACCGATGTGGTGATGAAACAGGGCGTCGCTGTCGTCGTCCAGATCCGCTTCCCGGAAGAATTCCAGGCGGGCCAGGGGACGTTGGCCGAGGCACTGGCCGCTGCCGAAGCGATTCTCGCCCCGGAAAAGGCGCCGTTCCCCTTCAGCGTGTATCTGACCCGCCAGTTCGATCAGCTCTGGCTGTTCGGCATTGACGAGGAACGCGACGACCCGATTTTCGAGGCCATCGTCTGCGCGTTCGATGCGATGCGCCGGTTCAAGAAGGCGCTCGAGTCGCAGCCGGTGCTGCATGAGAAGCGGGCGCGCCTCGCCGTGGGGATCTCGAGCGGCATGATCGGCCGGATCAAACGGGGGCCGCTGGGCCCCATCGCCCATGCCGGCAAGGCCGTGTATGTCGCGGAAACCCTTTCCGAAGCGGCCGGGGACTTCATGGTGTATGTCGACGAGGATATCCACCGGCTTTCGCTGCCGCTGTTCGATTTCCGCGAATGGAAACCGATCAAGCTTCGCTCGCCGCTGCCGCCCATGCCATTCTTCGAGGTCATGGGCTGGAACAAGAAGGAAGAGATGTTCGCCTTCGCGACTCACAAAGAGGCGCATGCCCGGCGCGCCGTCGCCGTCGCGTTCCGGTATCTCGAGCTCGACGATCTGGGGCCGCTGCTGAGCCTGCTGAGCGATCCCGACGAGAAGGTCGCCCTCGAAGCCCTCTCGACCGTCGCCGAGATCGGGGATGCCCGGGCTCTGGGCATGCTCAAGAAGATTCTGCCCGAATCGAAGAGCCCGGTGATCCGCAGCGCCGTTCTCAAAGCGTTTGGCGGCATCGGCAGCCAGGAGGTCATTCCTCTGCTCAAGGCCTCGATGATGGATGCCCACTGGATGGTGCGGTATCAGGCCGTGCTTTCGATGGCCCGCATTTCCGGCACCGACTGCCTCAAGCATGCCGAAGAGCTTGCCAGCGACGATGATGGCGCCGTGCGGGCCGCCTGCCACCAGGTGCGGTTCCAGGAGACGCAGAACCCGGGCGATCTGACGGCTCTGAACGAGCTGCTGACCGACCTTTCGGTCCGCGCCCGCAAAGCCGCGGCCGAAGCCCTGATCAAGATCGGTACCCGGGAAGCGCTCGGCATGATCGCCCGCACCTTCCATGACCAGGAGATCGAGATGTGCCGCCATATCCTGCGTCTGCTCACGGAGTGCCGCTCCCAGACGCTGTATCAGACGTTCCTCACCCTGTTCCAGCGCTCGGACGAAAAGCTGCGGCCCGAAATCGTGGCGGCCGTCCGGCGCGCCCGGTTGGTGGGTTGAGCCATGGCCATCGACATTCTCGTCGTCGACGATGAGGATATGATCCGCTGGACCCTCCGGGAATCCCTGGAAGGCGAAGGCTACAAGGTGTTCGATTTCGCCAACGGCCGGGATTTCCTGCGGGCTTTTACGGAAAAGGGCGGCGATATCGTTCTGCTCGACGTGCGGCTGCCCGATGCGAGCGGACTGGATCTCCTGCTGGAAATCCGGCAGATCGATCCGAACGTGCCGGTCATCGTCATGACCGCCTTCGGCGATGTCGAAACCGCCGTGACCGCGATGAAACGCGGAGCCTATGATTATCTCTCGAAGCCCTACAACCTCGCCGAGGTCAATCTGCTCATTCGCAAGATCGTCGAAACGACGCTGCTGAAAAGTCAGCTTCAGCACCTGCGCGAGCGCGTTGACACCAACTATTCCCAGATCCTGGGCGACAATCTGAAAATGAAGCAACTGCGCGAGCACATCGCGATGGCTGCCCAGAGCGACCGCACGACCGTGCTGATCCGGGGCGAGTCGGGCACGGGCAAGGAGCTCGTTGCCCGCCAGATCCATCTGCAGAGCAGCAGAGCGGGCCAGCCGTTCATCGACGTCAATGCCGCCGCCGTGACGGGTACCCTTCTCGAATCCGAACTGTTCGGTCACGAAAAGGGGGCGTTCACGGATGCGCAGCGGCAAAAGAAAGGCGTGTTCGAACTCGCCGACAAGGGAACCCTGTTCCTCGACGAGATCGGGGATCTCGATCCGAACCTGCAGGCCAAGCTGCTGCGCGTGCTTCAGGAAAAGCGGTTCCGGCGGGTCGGCGGTTCGGCCGACATCTCCGTCGACGTGCGCATCATCGCCGCAACCAACGCCGACCTCGAAAAGGCGATGGAAGAAGGCCGCCTGCGCCGGGATCTGTTCTACCGGCTGAATGTGTTTACCATCTTCCTGGCCCCGCTGCGGGAGAGACCGGACGACATCCTGCTCCTGGCCCGCGCCTTCCTGGACCAGTTCCGGAGAGAATTCTCGAAAGACATCTCGGGGTTCACGCCCGAAGCCTGCGACACGCTCCAGCGGTATCCGTATCCCGGCAATGTCCGCGAACTCAAGAATCTCATCGAGCGGGCCACCCTGCTCGAGTCCACGAACAAGATCCGGCCCGCCAGTCTTCCCGAGGAGTTGCGCTCCTGGCGACGAACCGAGATGCCCGCTGCGGGGCTTTCCGTGGGGCTTGCGGCCGAACGTCCCTGGGATGTCCCGGGGTTCAATCTCAAGGATTACGTCGATTCGGTCGAAAAGAGCATCGTGCAGGATGTTCTGAAAGAATGCGGCGGAAAGAAGACCGAGGCGGCGAAACGCCTGGGGCTGAGCCGGTTCGCGCTCCGGCACCAGATGAAAAAGCACGGTCTCGAAGAGGACGAGTGAGCGGGGCGGTTCCGGCATCACCCGCGTCACGGAGATGTGTGAAAAGCACACGAGAGAGGGGGGATGTGGAAAAATTTCACATGACGATCATCGAAGCTGTTGTACCCGCAAGGGTCGGGTGCTGGCATGAATCCTGCTAGAACAAAGATGGAAATTGAGCGTCATACGCAGGAGAAGAATATGATATCGGAACTGCTCCAGGAAAACTTCATCAACCTCGATCTGGATGCATCGTCGAAGAATGACGCGATCGCCACCTTGTCCACCATGCTCTCCACGTCCGGCAAGGTCGTCGACTGTGGCTCGTTCGTGCGTGCCGTTCTCGATCGGGAGAAACTTGGTAGCACGGCCATCGGTGCCGGTATCGCCATTCCCCATGCCCGCGCCAACACGGTCAACGAAGTCTCCATCGCTTTTGCCCGCTGCGGAAAGGGAGTTGATTTCAACTCCGTCGACGGTGACCCCGTTCACCTGATTTTCCTTCTTGCCGCCCCGATCGAGTCCGGAAGCCTGTATCTGAAGCTTCTGGCGCGCATCTCCCGTCTGCTTCGCTACCAGGATCTGATCGAGGATCTGAAGAAAGCCCAGACCAAGGAAGACGTCATCCGGATCATCGCCTCGAAGGAATGACCCTCCCGGGTCATCAGGAGGAAAGGGTATGGCGATCGTACAGCCGGTCGAAGGCAGTGAAAGCAGCACGGTCCGGATTTCCCCCGAAGGGTTGTCCGTGCACATGCGCATTCCTGCCGAGCGCATCTATCTTGCCAATGCCACGCTGACGCTGCGGGAGATCTGCGATCATCTCTGTCTTTCGGATGAACGCACCGGTCGCGTCGTTCTGGCGGTCGAAGAGGCGCTGATGAACTCGATCGAACATGCATACAACGGTTCAGGCGGCCAGATCGATCTGCAGTTTTCGGTTGAAGGCACGGAGTTCGTGATCGTCGTCGAGGATTTCGGCAACGGCATGGCCCGCGAGCGCGAGATCGACACCCTCTCGGGATCGGATCTCCTGTTCGAGCGCGGTCGGGGCATGCGCATCATGAAGGGCATTTCCGACAAGGCGGTCGTTCAGACTTCCGCCGGCCGGGGCACCCGGGCGACGATGCTCTTCCAGCTCAATCATAACGAGGACTGATGACCACCGACACCATCAAGGAACGAACCTTCGTCCTGATCAAGCCTGACGGCATTCAACGCAGCAAAGCGGGAGAGATTCTCTCCCGCTTTGAACGTAAAGGGTTACGTCTGGTTGCAATGAAGATGCTTCGCATCACCCGGGACCAGGCCGAACGCCAGTATGCCTGCCACAAGGGGAAAGAGTTCTACGACTCTCTCGTGGCCTTCATGCTCTCCGGGCCCGTCATCGCGATGATCCTGGAAGGCCGCAACGCCGTCGCGATCGTACGCAAGCTGATGGGCGCGACGAATCCGCTGGCCGCCGAAGCCGGAACCATTCGCGGAGATATGGCTCTCGACACCAAGCACAACCTGGTTCACGGCTCCGACTCGGCCGAGAGCTACGCGCTCGAATCGGCGATCTACTTCGGGGAGCAGGAGCTGCTCGAATACGATCTGTCGATCAGAGACTGGCTGTATTACACCTGAGCCTCTTCTGCTGCCTCATGCCCCGCCCCGCACCCTCCCGTGCGGGGCGGAGTTTTTGAGGAAGCCCTTGCGCCGGGCCGTTTTTCTCGTGCATCATACCCGCATGCGTCCGTTACGTCTGCTTCTGGGAATTACCATTCTTTGTCTCTCCACCCTGGGAGCCATCTGGCTGGTGCTGTCTTCCGCATCCGGCAATGCGGTGCTGGCGCAGTGGGCCGCCGCCACCCTCGAGCGGAATCTCGATGCCGAGGTGCGGCTCGGGCCGCTCCATGGCTCAGTTCTCGACCGTCTGACCCTGGAAGGGATCCACGGCGTCCTTCGCCGAACGCGGCTGGGCTTTGCCTCCGGCCGGGTCGAGTTGAACCTGACGCTGCGAGACGCGATCCGACGGGGGCTCGTCATCGATCGGCTCGAATGCCCCTGGGTCAGGGTGTGGGGAGCCCCGAACCCCGGATGGCTCGCCGATCTTCCCGACCTGCCGCCGTTCCAGTGCCAGGTCGTTTCGCAGCTTCCCGTCGGGGTCAATCGCCTCCGCCTGGGGCTCATCGAATGGATGCCGGCGGCTTCGGGGCCGGTCGAGATCGGCCTCGCCTCGCTTTCGATCGACCCGATCACCGGTGCTTCCGGAACCCAGCCCGTCGAGTTCGATGTTCATGCGCGTTTCAAAGGCATCGATCTGTTCGCCGCCCGTTTCACCGGCGAACTTCACGCTGCGCAGAGAAAGCTTCGCGGCCGTCTGGACGGACGGCTGGCGTTGTTCCCGGTCGGCGCGGCCGTCCGTCTCGAGCTCCAACGGGATGGGGTAGCCGCCGAGATCGGGCTGGACGATCTCCATGTCTCTCTGGCTTCCCTGACGAAGTGGCTCGATCCGCTCTGGAAGAAGAATTATCCGCTCGCCTTTTCCGGTGAGATCACCGGAAGCGGGACCTGGATCTATCAGCCTAAAATGGGTATGCTGAGCGGGTTTCAGGGGCAACTGAACCATGTCGTCGCCATCATGACCGGATTCAATCTGTCACTTGCCGAGGTGAACGCCGACTGGCGGTTCTTCGACGGCCGGATGCATCTTACCGATCGCGGGTGCCAGGCTCTGGGATTTCCCGCCTCGATCACCGGCTCGGTAGGATTTGCTGCACCTTCCCGCCCCGACTGGAGTCTCGAGTTGAGTATTCCCGAGGTTCCTCTCGGAGAACTGGTCGCCACGCTTCCCTGGGCGCTCCGATACGGATACGGAGTACCGGAACTGGATGGAACGGCGAGCCTCTCGGCTCGTATCGACGGGCCGACGCCGGGGATTCTGGTGAACGGCTCGGCGCTTGTTTCGCTGAGGAAGCGGGGAATCGCGACTTCGGCCGTGATGCTGCGATTCCGGAGGGACGAGGGGCATGGCGGCCGCTGGGATGTCTGCTCGGCCTGGACGGCGGAATCAGAGCTTCCGGACCTTCTGAGGCGCATCCGTGCCGGCGGTGCCACGATCGGAAATGACCTGCAGATGCCAATCGGCGTGGTGTTCGAAGCGCATGGTCCCGTTCCTGACCGGCTCGAAACCCGGATCGGCTTCGCGGGTGCGGACGGAACAAGCCTGCATCTTGCCGGAGATTATGAGGGCGGTGTCTGGAGCGGTTTCGTGACCGAGCCGGGAATGGAGCCCGCCACCCTGTCTCAGGGCCTGACCTTGCCGGATTTTCTGCTCCCGGGCTGGTAAGGACGGCACTCGAGTATCTCTTCGGGAAGCTTCTGGGCATAGGTGAGGAACCGGCGTTCCGTGTCGATGACCAGGCGCGAGTTGCGGATCGAGAGGACGGTGCCCTCGTGCAGGGTGCCTGCCGAGATCGTCGCGATATGTTCCTCGAGGAGAAGAAGGGCCAGATCGGCTTTCTTGACTTCGAGTTTGGTCACCTGATCCGCGAGACTCACGAGTTTCTGTTCGAGACTGGTGCGCAGAAGGGCGGCTTTATCACCGGGAACCCGCTCGGGATGCCGGATCACGAAGTGGAGATTCTTTTCGAGCTCGGCATGTTGCTTCCGGATATCGTCGAGAACTTTGACGACCAGGTTCAGCTGGTTGAGCGTCGTTGGGGAGAGGCCGCACGAGACGATCGTTTTCAGGCCGACCTCGTTGCCGATCTCCCCGGCGGTGATGGAGTGGAAGGCAATCGTTTCGCCGCCGATCAGGGCTTTCTCGATGGCGACCTCTCCGTTGGCCCGGATCCGGCAGTTGAGGGCGGAGCGGAGAAACAGGTCGCCCTGGACGGCCAGGAAGGCGTTTTCGGCGTAGAGTGCCCGCAGATTGCCGAACACCCGGATGCCGCCGGTGGTTTCAGATGGCTCCGGTGTGTCCGCGCTGCCGAGAATGCCTTTGCCAACGTCGAGATCCCCGCCAACCGTGACCGTCGTGGCCGGCTCGATCAGACCGTCGACGCGGAGATTGCCGGTGACGTTCACCGAAAACCCGCTCAAAATCGAGCCGTGAACGATGACCGAGCCCTTGAAGCTGATATTCCCCGTTTCATAATCGACGTTTCCGGAAATCTCGAGCACCGGGGCGACATGCACCGTCACGGATTTCACGCCACTCTCGATGATGACCTGACCTTCGCAGGCAGCTGCGTAGACCTCCATCCCGCCTTCGATGCGGAGCGAGACGTTTTTTCCGGCGATCACCCGGCGGTCACGGCCTGGAACGGGCGGGATGGGAGTGCCGAAGACGGATATGCCCGCTTTCCCCGGCGTTGGCTGTTTCTTCACCAGGATGATCTCGTCCGTCGAGACGGACCGGAACAGATCCCGGGTCTTGAAATCGAGCGTCCCGTCGGGCTGCATCAGGCACTCTTTCGAGGGGCGGGGGATGAGGAACTCGATTTCGGCAGGGTCGCCGTCGACAGGTTGTATACCAGAAGCAATAATTTGGCCGGCGACGAGTCTGCGGCGCCCCACGGCTTCCGGAAGGGCCGTCTTCAGGAACCGCTCGTCGACGCCGAAGGGAAGGCAGTCGGCAATCTCCTTCCGGATGATTTCGACAGCCTTGGTGGCGTCGAACACCTCGGGATACCGCTCGATCGACAGATAGGCTTCGGTCTCGAGGCGGTTGACATCGACCGTCATGGAAAAGCCGGGAAGCGCCTTCCCGGCGAATCTTCCCGGCTGTCCGAGCTGTTTCCTGCCGCTGGGCACGCGATCCTCAGCCCTGGCGGGGTTGTCCGTTCAGACCGACGCGCCGCTCGACATCCGCAATGCTGACGCCCTGGGCCGCCAGGAACCGTTCGAACCAGGAAACGTCGACGCCGAACGAGCGGAGTTCGCCGCGGAATGCGATGACGAGCTGCTCGAGCTCGACCAGATCGCCGACGCGCAGGGTCGGCTTCTTCTGGGACGTGCTCATGCCGCGCAGGTTGTCGAGAGCGGAGCGGACGGCGCTGGCGAACTCGTAGCGGGTGACCTTCGACACATCGTAGAAGGGCATGCCGGGCAGGAGACCTTTCGAGATCACGCGCTTGAGGGATTTGAAGGTCCAGTGGCCGGCAGGGACATACACGAAGCCCGTGCTGGCGGGAGTGGCGGGCTGGGAAAGGCGGGCGGCGGCGGCGGCCGGCATCACGGTCCGACCGTCGGCGAGAGGGATGTAGAAGGCCGCATCCGCCTCGGCCGCGCGGGGTTTGCGGATGGCCGTGGTGCGCGACTGGCGCTCGCTCTGCGTGGTGAACTGCCAGGAATACCGCGCTGCAAGCTGTTCTCCGGCCTGACTTTTGATCTTGTCGCTGATGAGAACCTTGTACTGCGTTTCGGCCTCGAGCGGGGCGGCCGGGATGAAGATCGCGCGGTTTCTGCGCGCATCATAGGAGACGCGGCCTTCGACACGTTCCTGGTGCCCGAACACCGAGATGTTGATCGGGTTGACCGTGTTCGTGCTGGCCGGTTCGTTGAAGTGGATGAAAATCTTGGAGTTGCGGGCTACCTGCTCCGCGTTGGCGGCGGGCAGGATCCCGGTCACCTTGAAGGTGGAGAGCGTCTCGCGGGGCGCGGCGCGGCGGGCGGTCGGGGCCGCCTGGCGGGGGGCCGGGGCGTTCCAGTCGGCATCGGCTTCCATCGCTCCGTCGGCGGCGGCGCCGGTTGCGCCGGCCTCGTCGTCGAGCACTTCGAGTTCGCGCGACTCCTGCACCGGTTCTTTCACGACGGCCTGGCGCGCCGGGGGGCGTGTCTGACGGGGCGCAGCCGCGAAGGCTTCGGGCATGGCCGGGGCGGCGGCCGGCGAGGTGGTCGCAAAGGTCGATGCAAAGCCGGCATGAAGGGGCCGGCCGGACAGATCCGTGATGCCCTGGGTGATGATGACGCGATAGGAGCGGTTCGCGTCGAGCACCCCGACCGGGGTCAGCATGGCGCGTTTCTGGCCGCTCAGATACTGAATCTTGGCGGGCACAGGGCCGAACTCGTCCTCGACCCGGAAGGTGAACTCGTTGAGCGTCTCGGGCCGCACGTCCTGGCTGAAGGCGATGGTGATGGGCTGACTGAGGTTGGTGACGACGGAGCCGTTCTGCGGCGACATGCCGACGAGTTTGAGCGGTGCCACATCCTGCACCGGCGCGGCGACAAAGGCATCCGGGGCGGGCGCATCGAAGCTTCCCGAGTTGATCAGGCCCTGGCGGCGGGCCGGAGCCGAAACGGGAGCGGCGGCGTCCGCCGGCGCCTCCTCGAGAACATTCGCGGGCACCTCGTAATCCGCAGCGGACGAGCCCCCGACGCGGAACGGAATCACGGTGTTCTTCGGAAGCCGCGCACCCGAGCTTCCCGACAGCGTTTGGCTGATCGCGACGCCATACTCGTTGCCGGGCCGGAGGGGCTGGCGGGGAACGAGCGTCAGGGTCTTGAGATCGCGCGAAAGCCGGTAATCGACGCCGACGGTTTCCCGGTTGCACAGGAGCTTCACGGGGGCATCCTTCAGCGACGTGATGTCGAGGGCCTCGCTGAAGCTCACTTCGAGCGGATTCTGGGGGTTGAGGGTGCCGCCGGCCATGTTGGCGTTCGTGATCGCCAGCTTCACCGACGCGGCAGCCGCGACGTTCGGAACCGCGATTCCGGCTGAGCCCGCCGCCTGCATGGCATCCGACATCCCGCCCGCAGCCGCTGCCGAGCGGCCGTTCCCGGCGCCGACGACGCGGAAGTTCCACATCTTCTCGGCGGTTCCGCCGGAGCCGTCACCGAAGCTGAGCTGGGCGGTATACATCTGACCGGTCTGCAGAGGGGTTTTGGGCTTGAACATGACCTGCCGGGCGGCGGGGTTGTAGAACAACTCGCCGTCGATCGACTGGCCGTTCCGGAACAGATTGAGGTTGATCGTCTGATAGAACGCCTGTGACAGGGCGCCGCCGAACTCGACGGTCAGCGGCGTCGAGGACTGGACATCCGCAGCCATGTCCGCCGGGATGGTGCGGACAACCTGGACGGCCTGTCCGGCGGTTGTCATTCCAACGGCTGCTGACACCGGCAGCGCGGGTCCTGCTCCGACCAGCAGAGCTCCCAGCACGACGGCTCGAATTCCTCGGTTCATGGTAAACCTCCTCGAAGGGTCCAGACGATTCGGTATCATCATCGGCATATTCGGGCAGGATGTTTACCCACCAACCTTCGATGACGAACACGGCATGTGCGCCGACACGCTCAGGGTATCGATCAGGGCAGATGCGAACGCCGTTACCCGCTCCGGCACGTGCGCCGCGGGAACGAATCGATTCTCTGGAAGGCCCTCCCGACAGCACCGTGAGTTTGGGCAGAAGACGGATGAGTGTTTGCCCAAGGCAGGGAATCTGTGGTATAACCCACCAACCCGGTCATTCTTTGGAACATGACGGCAGGTCACTGAAGGAGTCTCAGCAATGGGTATCGATGTCGCCACCTTCACCAAACAGCTGCGCGAGGACGGGATCGAAGCCGCCCGCCGCGAGGCCGAGAAGATTCTGGCCGATGCGAAGGCGAAAGCCGAGCACGAGAAGGAACAGGCGAAAGCCGCAGCCCGCCGACTGGTCCAGGAAGGCGAAGCCGAAGCTGCCCGCCACCGCCAGAAGGTCGAGGCCGAGCTGCGCCTTGCCGCCCGGGATCTCATTCTCGATGTGAAGAAACGTCTGGAAAACCTCACCCGCGGTCTCCTCCAGCCCGTCGTCGCCGAGAAGCTGTCGGCTGCCGACGTCGTCGAGGCCTCGATCAAGGAACTGCTCAAGACCCAGAAGACCGGTCGCGAGTGGGAAGTCGCGCTTGGCCCCGTCGTCGGCGCGAAGCTGACCCAGGCCGCCGTCTCCGACCTGTTCAAGACGGCCGACGGCCGCGCGCGTCTCGGCGAGACGCTCAAGACCGCCGGTTTCACCCTGCGCGACGCCGCTTCCGGCGAAGTCGTCGAACTGACCGAAGCCTCCGTTTCCGAGGCCTTCGGCCGCCTGATCGCGCCTGAACTCCGTGCCCTCCTGGACAAGGCCGAGCAAACCGGAAAGTAAGTCGCAGCCGTGAGTTCGCGACTTTTCTATCTTCTTTCTTCGCTGCCCCCGCTTCCCGGGTTCGGTGAGCCTCTTCCGTGCAGCCTCGAGAACGTTCTCACCGCGATGCGCACCGAGGAGGACCCGACGCTCGATCTGCTGGCCGACTGTTTCGCCGTCGAGCCCGCCCTGCGCGCCATGCAGAAAAGCCGTCTGGTCGGCCACGCCGCCGAGCCGCCGGCCGAGCTGATGGAGCTGCTTCCTGAGGCCCTGCGTGAGCGGGTCGCCCTCTGGCCCTCCGCCGAGGACGAGGTGGCCTGGCATGAGGATGTGTGTTTCGCCTGGTTCCGGTACATGCACCAGACCGGGCTGCGCGTCGGATCCCGCCTGCTCCAGCGCTGGAGCACCTGGGAGATGTCCCTGGCCGTCCTGCTCGCGAACACGCGGGACACGGCCGTATCGGCTCCCGATCAGGCCCGGCCGCTTCCCCCCGACGCCCCCGCCTATGATTATGCCGCGCTGATCAACGAGTGGAGCAATGCCGCCGACCCGATGACCGGCGAGCACAAACTCGACGAGGCGCGGTTCGCCTTTCTCGCCGCCGAGTCGACCCGCTACTCGTTCGAACTCGATGAACTGGTGTTCTACCTGCTGAAGCTCAGACTGCTGTCCCGGTATGCGGCTCTCGACCGGGGCGCGGCGCTCAAGATACTCGAGGAGGTCACCGCCCTGTGAGCGTATCCGGACGCATTGTTACAATATTTGGTAATATGGTCACCGCCGAATTCGATGGCGCGATCCGGCAGAACGCCGTGGCCTACTGCCACCGCGCCGACGGCGTGCGGCTGATGGCCGAGATCATCCGCATCCGCGGGAACCGCGCCGACATGCAGGTGTTCGAGCTGACCCGCGGCCTGAAGGTGGGCGACGTGGTCGATGTGACTGACGAGCTGCTCTCGCTCGAGCTCGGGCCGGGCCTGCTGGGCCAGATCTACGACGGCCTCCAGAACCCACTGCCGGAGTTTGCCGAGAAGGTGGGCAAGTTCCTCGAGCCCGGCAACTACTTCAAGCCGCTCAACCGCTCGACGAAGTGGGAGTTCACCCCGCTCGCGAAGCCCGGAACCGCTGTCCGGGCCGCCGATGCCCTCGGCAAGGTGAAGGAAAGCATTTTCGACCATTACATTTTCGCCCCGTTCGATCTCGAGGGCGAATGGAAGCTCAAGAGCCTCGTCGGCGCCGGCTCCTACGCGGTCGATCACAAGATCGCCGAACTCGAGAATGCCGAGGGGAAAACTATAGCGGTCAATATGATCAACCGCTGGCCCGTCCGCATCCCGCTGACGCATTACGCCGAGCGGCTTCTGCCCGCGACCCCGCTGGTCACCAAGCAGCGCATCATCGATACCTTCTTTCCGATCACCCGCGGCGGCACCTACTGCATCCCCGGCCCGTTCGGCGCCGGCAAGACCGTTCTGCAGCAGATCACCAGCCGTCACGCCGAGGTCGACGTCGTCATCTCGGCCGCCTGCGGCGAGCGCGCCGGCGAGGTCGTCGAGACCCTGCGCGAGTTCCCCCACCTGACCGATCCGCGCACCGGCAAGACGCTGATGGAGCGCACGATCATCATCTGCAACACCTCCAGCATGCCCGTCGCCGCCCGCGAATCCTCCGTCTACACGGCCGTGACGCTCGGCGAATACTACCGCCTCCAGGGGCTCCACGTGCTGCTGCTGGCCGACTCGACCTCCCGCTGGGCCCAGGCCCTGCGCGAGATGAGCGGCCGCCTCGAGGAGATCCCCGGCGAGGAGGCCTTCCCGGCCTACCTCGAAAGCTCGATCGCCCGCTTCTACGAGCGCGGCGGCTCGGTGAAGCTGCGCGACGGCCGCGAGGCCTCGCTCACGATCGGCGGCGCCGTCAGCCCCGCCGGCGGCAACTTCGAGGAGCCGGTCACGCAGGGCACGCTCAAGGTCGTCGGCTTGTTCCTCGGCCTCTCGTATGCCCGCTCCTACGCCCGCCGCTTCCCCGCGATCGATCCGCTCGAATCCTGGTCGAAATACCACGGCATCATCGACGAGAAGAAGGTCGCCTGGGCCCGCTCGTTCCTGCGCCGCGGCCGGTCCGTCTTCGAGATGATGCAGGTCGTCGGCGAAGAGGGCACCTCGATGGACGATTACGTCGTCTACCTCAAGAGCGAGTTCCTCGACTCGGTGTATCTGCAGCAGAACTCGTTCGACGACGTCGACGCCGCCTGCCCGCCCGACCGCCAGAAAGACCTGTTCGGCCGCGTCTGCCGCGTGCTCGAACACGAGTTCACCTTCACCGACAAGGACAAGGCCCGCGACACCTTCTTCACGCTCACCGAACAGTTCCGCAACTGGAACTACGCAAAGGTCGGCGCCGATGCCATGAAGGATGCCGAAGCAAAGATCGCAGCCTGTCTGCTGGCCGAGAAGGAGGCCGCCCATGCGTAAATACTACACCCGCATCGACCGCATCGCCGGAAACGTCGCCATGCTCAAGGCCACCGGCGTCGGCTTCGAAGAGCTTGCCATCATCGAGGGCCGTGTCGGCCGCTCACTCGCCCAGGTCATCAAAGTGTCTGGCGAGGATGTATCGCTCCAGGTATTCTCTGGAACCCGCGGCCTGTCCACCGGCGACCGCGTGAGCTTCCTCGGCTCGGCGATGCGCTTCAGCTTCTCCGAAGACCTGTTCGGCCGCATCTTCACGGGCGGCGGCGAGCCGCGCGACGGCCGCAGCACGCTCACCGAGAACCTGATCGAGGTCGGCGGTCCCGCCGTCAACCCGGCCGTGCGCCTCATGCCCAGCCGCATGATCGCCACGAACATCCCGATGATCGACGTGTTCAACACCCTCGTCGAGGGCCAGAAGCTGCCGATCTTCTCGATCCCCGGCGAGCCCTACAACGAGCTGCTCGCGCGCATCGCCCTCCAGGCCGAAGCCGATGTCATCGTGCTCGGCGGCATGGGCCTCAAATACGACGAATACCTGTTCTTCAAGCAGCGGCTCGAGGAAGGCGGCGCCCTGTCGCGCACGATCATGTTCGTCCACACCGCCTCCGACCCGGTCGTCGAGTGCATGCTCACCCCCGACATCGCCCTCACCGTCGCCGAGCGGTTCGCCGTCCAGGGGAAGCGCGTGCTGGTGCTTCTGACCGACATGACCAACTTCGCCAACGCGCTCAAGGAGATCTCGATCACGATGGAGCAGATCCCCTCGAACCGCGGTTACCCCGGCGATCTGTATTCCCAGCTGGCCTCGCGGTACGAGAAGGCCGTCGTGTTCGACAACGGCGGCTCGCTCACGACGATGGCCGTCACCACGATGCCCGGCGACGACGTCACCCACCCGGTTCCGGATAACACCGGCTATATTACGGAAGGCCAGTTCTACCTGAAGGGCGGCTGGATCGAGCCGTTCGGCTCGCTTTCGCGCCTCAAACAGCTCGTCAACGGCCGCACCCGCGACGATCACCGCGCGATCATGGATGGCTGCATCCAGCTCTATGCGAAATGCCGCGAAACCCGCGAGAAGCGCGCCATGGGCTTCGAGATGTCGCCCTGGGATCTGAAGCTGATCCGGTATGGCGAGGAGTTCGAGAAGCGCATGATGGACCTCTCGGTCAACAACACCCTCACCGTCGCCCTCGACCGGTGCTGGGAACTGCTGGCCGAGGTGTTCGAACCGCGTGAGACGGGCATCCGGTCCGCGCTGTGCGAGAAATACTGGCCGAAGAAAGCGGGCGCCGCCGTCGAGACCGTCCCCGCCAGCGCCTGAACCTTCCGGAGATAATCGCCGATGGCCGAAAAGATCAAGAAAACCCGTCCGGAGCTGCTGAAGCAGAGACGATCGCTGGCCCTGTTCCAGCGGTTCCTGCCGACGCTGCTGCTCAAGAAACAGCAGATCCAGATGGAGATCCTCAAGGTGCGCATCCAGCGGAAGCGCATCCGTGAGGAGATCGAACGCATGATCCGGCAGATCGAACCCTGGGTCACGCTGTTCAGCGAGGAGCTGCCCGGCCGCGTGACGGACCTGGTGCGGGTGAAGCGCCTGGAACGCGGCGAGATGAACGTCGCCGGCATCCGGCTGCCCGTGCTTCGGCACGTCGAATACGAGATCAAGCCCTACAGCCGGCTGGTCACGGCCCCCTGGGTCGATGCCGGTGTCGAGTTCGTGAAGAACCTGCTCCAGGAGCGGGAACGCCTCAAGGTGCTCCTCGAACAGGAGCGGCTGCTTCAGCAGGAGCTGCGCAAGGTCACCCAGCGGGTGAACTTGTTCGAAAAGGTGATGATCCCACGGGCGAAGGAGAACATCCGCACCATCCGGATCAACCTCGCCGAGGAGCAGACGGCCGCCGTCGGCCGTTCCAAGATCGCCAAGGGCAAATCCGCCGAAGGAGGCGCCGCATGATCCAGCCGATGAAGCGCGTGTTCATCGCCGGCCGCCAGTCTGACCGGCAGGCCATCCTTGCGGCCCTGTATGCCGCGGGGGTCGTCCATGTCGAGGCGGCCCGGCCCGACGCCGTCAAGCCGCCGGCGGAACTTTCCCAGGACCTGGCGCGCGGGGAAAAGGCCCTCCAGGCGATTGATGCGGTCGAGCCGTCCACCGATGCCGCCGCCGCCCCTCCCGGCACCCCGGCGCGCCTGATCGACGAGGTGCATGCCCAGCTGGTGCTGATCGAGCGCCTCCACACGGACCGCGCCGAACTCCAGCGGGAGCTGGCCCAGGTCCGGCCGTGGGGCCGCATCAGCCAGTCTGATCTGGAAAAACTCGACGAGGCGGGCCTGACCGTGCGATTCTGCCTTTGCCCGTCGGCGTATCTGAAAGATTCTATAACTGCTGATATCATTCATGAGGTGGGTGTGACCGACGGAACGTCGGCCGTGCTCGCGATCGGCCGCGGTGCCGTCGACATCCGGCCGCCGGCTCAGGAGATCCCCGCTCCGGCCCGCGATGCCACCGAGATCGAGGCGGCTCTGGGGACGCTCCGGGAAGAGGAGCGCCGGCTCTGCGGCGGCCTCCGCGAACTCGCGATGCGGCGGGAGGACGTGCGTGCCTACCTTGCCGAGCTGCGCGAGCGCATCACGTTCCACCAGGTCGAAACCGGCCTGGCCGAAGAGGGGCCGGCCTTCGTCCTGCAGGGCTGGGTGCCCGAACACCGGATCGAGGCGCTGCACACGGCTCTCGAGGGAACGCGCCTGCCCGTGGGCGTCGTGGCCCAGCCGCCGGCCGAT
>JAKQOH010000180.1 GCA_029565415.1 Candidatus Rifleibacteriota bacterium
GGGGGGGCGGGCGAAGGAGGTGGGGGTGCGGCCTCCTGTGACGGCCGCGGGCGGCGGGTAGCCGATCCCGAGCAGGGGTGGAAAGACGCGGCGGCCCGTTCCCGAGAGGCGCAGGCGAATGCGATAGGCGGAGGGGCCGGATTCGATGAAGCCGGCGACGGACATCCCCGGCGCAAACAGGCGGCGCATGAGGCGGCGCTGGAGCGGTTCGACGTGCTTGCCGAGGCGCTCCAACAGCTGGGGGTCGAGACACGGCGCGAGTTCATGGGGGTCACCGGCCGCCTGATCGGTCTGCCACTGGCCTTCGGCGACTTCGGACAGGGTGCGGGCGAGGGTTGCCATCGCCTGGCGCAGGGCGGAGGATTCGCGGTGGAGGATGGGAGCGGCCTCGAGAGACTGGGCGGCGAGATCGTCCATCACCGTCAGGCCGAGCGAAATCGGCAGCCGGAACACCTGTTTCGTCTCGTTCCAGCCGAGCCGGGGCCCGTCGACCGTGGCATCCTCGACCCCGCGCGGGAGGCGGTTATAGACGAAGAGCAGGCGCTCGCGGGCGAGATGGGGCAGCGCCGATCGGCTTCGCAGCAGGGCATCGAGAAGCAACAGGCTGCGTGCATCGGTGGTCGTGATGAGCACGCCGGCCGGACTGCCGGCTTCGCCGCCGCGCCGCTGCAGGAAGCTTTCGGCAGCGACGAACGCATCCCCGCCGGGGGCCAGGTTGATCAGAACGACGTCGAACTGCGACCGGAGCTGGAGGAAAAAATCGCGAAGCGAGGTGTCGGTCAGCAGCCGGACGGGATCACCAAGACGGAATGCCGGAAAGAACGAGATTCGTTCGGTCGGCGTGAAGAAAAAGGTTCGCCTGAACCGCGACGTGCCCTCGGTCGCGAGCTCGACGAGATCGGCATAGGTTTCGAGGGTGACGGCGCGGGGAAACGTGGCCCGGAGCTGCTGGGGAAAGGCTGCGTTGGCGTCGATGACCGCGACCTTCCGGCCCCGCGACTGCAGGTAGACGGCGAGGTGCGCGACGATGCTCGATTTGCCGCTTCCACCGCGGATCGAGCCGAACAGAAACACCGGAGTGAGAAATGCCGCGCTGCCCATGCCGCGCTCATACTAACACATCGCGGGTCCGGGGAAAACGGCGGGGGAACCGATGACGGAGGGGGTTACAGTTGGATGACGAGCCCTTCATACGCGGCCTGGGTCGAGGGAAAGGCCTCCCGGGCGCGTTTCTCGATCGCATCGATGGCATCGTCGTTGTGCAGCGGATCGTGGTGGGTGAGGATCAGGTGTTTCACCCCGGCCGTCTTCGCGATCCGTGCCCCCTCGAGCATCGTCGAGTGGCCCCAGCCGATCTTGTTGGGTCCTTTTCTGCCGTGTGCCGACGGGTCGTACTCCTCGGGTGTATACTGGGCGTCATAGATCAGCAGGTCGGCGCCGGTCGTGAGCTCCATCAGGTTGGCATCGAGCGTGCCGTCCGAGGGGTGCTCGCAGTCCGTCGCGATGACGACGCTCTGCTCGCCGTCCTGGATGCGGTAGCCGAGCACGCCGTTGGGGTGGATGAGACGCCGGGCCGAAACCTGGGCTGAGCCGATCTCGATCGGTTTGCCCTGCATCGGGTTGAAGGTGAGCCGGGCGCTGAGGGTGTTCAGATCGACGGGGAAGTAGAAGTGCTCCATCTGGCCGCGCAGCGTGGCTTCGAGACGGTCATCGACGTCCGAGGCACCGTACAGGTTCAGCACGTTGCACGAGGTGTCGACGCGCTGACCGGAAGTGTCGCGCGAGCCGATGTAGGCGGGCGGGAAGAACGGGAAGCCCTGGATGTGGTCCCAATGGGAGTGGGTGAAGAGGACATGGGCGACGCCCTTGCCCTTGCCGAAGTCGCCCTTCAGCAATTCAAGACCGAGAAGACGGATTCCGGTGCCGGCATCGATGATGATGAGATGCCCTTCGTTGGTGCGGATCTCGATGCAGGTCGTGTTGCCGCCATAGCGAATGGTATCTTTCCCCGGGACGGGGACCGATCCTCTGACACCCCAGAATTTGATATACACCTTCTGCGGATCCCTTCTTTGGGCTGATATTCTGCCGGCCGGCCCCGGCTAGCCCGGGCGGACCGACAGCATCAGTTCCACGACGCGTTCCAGGTCTTCGTTGTTATAGAACTCGATCTCGATGCGACTCTTCGCACGCCCCTGCCGGATGTGAACCTTCGCCCCCAACAGCTCCTGGAGCCGGGTTTCCACCTGGCGCACGTGGATGTCGCCTGATTCCGTACGTTTCTTCGCAACACGGGCTTTTCTGCCGTTCCGGCTGTCGTCCGGTTTCGACTCGGCGAGCTCCTTCTCGGTCTCGTACACCGAGAGATTCTGGGTAAGGATCCGGTCGACCCATTTCTGCACGTCGTGCGGCTCGCGCAGGCCGGCGAGCATCTTCGCGTGACCGGCCGAGATCTTCCCGGCAGCGATCAACTGCTGCACGTGAGCGGGCAGGGACAACAGGCGCAGCCGGTTCGTCAGGGCCGAGCGGCTCCGCCCGAGACGCTTCGCGAGCTCGTCGTGAGTCAGACCGAACTCGAGGATGATCTGCCGGAGCGTCATCGCCTCTTCGACGGGGTTCAGATCCTCGCGCTGGATGTTCTCGATCAGGCCGGCCAGCAGCGTCTGCTGCTCGTTCAGGTCGCGCAGTACCGCGGGAATACAGGTCAGTCCGGCGATCTTGCAGGCCTGATACCGCCGTTCCCCTGAAATGATCTGGTACCCGTCGCCCCATCGGCGCACGAGAATCGGCTGGAGAACGCCGTTCGCGCGTATCGACTGGGCGAGCTCTTCCAGTGTGTTGCGGTCAAAGAGCTTCCGGGGCTGGTTCGGGTTCGGGGTCACCTTCTCGATCGGGAGGAGATCGAACGTCAATCCGGCCGGGGTCGGGGAAGCACTCTTCCCCTCGCTCATGGTATCGGCAAATCCATCCTGCACGTGAAGACCTTTCAAAAAAATATTCCTCAAAACGTAGCAGAGACGACGCGGGCTTGTCAACGAAGCCGTCCCTCCGGCATTGATTCACCGGGGGCTGCGCACGTATAATGAACCCTACATCCCGTTCGACCGGAGGTCAGACTCATGAACACACAACGCCGTTTCCGCCGTTTGGGGCGGGGAATTGCCCTCGCCGTCATCCTCGCCGCCCTGGCCGTCGCGGCCCCCGCGCGAGCACAGCAGGCCATCCAGATGACCAGCGAGTACCAGCAGGCCCAGCAGCAGCTCGCCCAGTCGGACTTCGAGGGCGCGATCGTCACCCTCCAGGGGCTCCTGTCGAACTCCCAGACGGTCGCCGCCGCCCAGGTCGAGATCGGCTCGATCCGCATGCGCCAGGCTGAGAACGAGATGTCCCAGGCGCTTGCCCACTTTTCCGACGCCGCCACCAGCCTTTCACAAGGCATCAAGGGGAACGGCGCGAAAGGGCCCGACGCGGCACGCATCATGTACGATCTGGGCAGGATCTACGAAGAACGGCTCAACGACTACCCCAAGGCCGCCGACATGTACAACCGGGTGATCACCTCGTATCCGAACTTCATGTCGATCGACAAGGTCGTCTACCATCTCGGAACCACCTATGAACGCCTCGGAAAGCGCGAAGAGGCCGCGAAGATGTTCGGCGACATCGTCACGAAATACCCGTACAGCTCCTTTTTCCAGGAGTCCCAGCGCCGGATGAAGAATCTTGCGCCGGGCACCGGCCAGGCCGCCGCGGCCATCGAGGCCCAGGAAGGTCTCGTCGATGGGGCGCGCTCGGATTCCCAGAGCGCCCAGGCCAACATGGATCTCGGCGCCATGCATGCCCGCCAGGGGAACTACGCCAAGGCCGTCGAAGCTTACAAAAAGGCCGCCGCCGAAGCCACCAGCCCCGAAATGGCCCGGGACGCATATCGCCAGATGGCCAGCCTGATGGACGAAAAGCAGAAGGATTACAAGGGAGCAGCCGCCGCCCTCGAAGAGCTGATCCAGAAGTATCCGGATGCCCAGGGCACCGAGGACAGCATGTTCCGGCTCGGCCGCATCTACGAAGAGAATCTCACCAACTACAAAACGCGTGTCATCGACGGGAACGTCCGATACCGGAAGGACGACGAGAGTGCGCGCAAGGCGATCGAGTATTACGACCGGCTCACGGAAAGGTTCCCGGATGCCGATGTATCGGCTGACGCCTACCTTCGCAAGGGCGAGCTGTACCGCACGCAGTTGAAGGACACGGATGAGGCCCGGAAGCAGTATTCCGAGTTCCTCAAGCGGTACCCCGACCACGCGGAGGCCGATACTGCCCGCGAAAGGTTGAAACAGCTTGAAAATGAGTAGCTCTTCGAGCTTCTTCGCTTCGTTCGTATCGAAGGCGGCCGGCTTCGTGCTGGCCGCCTCGTTGTTCATTGCCGGTCCGGCACCCGCCCTGGCCCAGGAGGTCGGCGACGCGACCCTGTCCGGCCTGTCGGGAACCATGCTTGTGCCCGGCCTCGAGGTGCTGCCTCCCGGCGGGGCGCGTGCCGCCGCGCACATCAACGGGGGCGACGGGGTCGACCGGGTCGGTTCGCTGAAAGGCACCTTCGCCTTTTCGGACGACACCGAGATTGCCGTGATGAAGCGGTTCGTCACCGGCTCTGGCAAGACCCAGTTCGACCCCGCGTTCTCCGTGAAATACCGCATCCGGCCGACGGTCACGGCGGCGGCGATCATCGACACGACCGAGGGCTGGAACGAGTCGGTCATGCTGCTGACAGGCCTGCCCGGCAACAAGGTCGTGGTGGGCCTCGGCGCGAATTTGTCGCTCGAGGGGAGCGACCGGTATGCCCATTTCGGCCGGTACCCCGACCGGTTTTCCCCCGTCGATCCCCTGTTTTTCGTGATGGGGGCCACGCTGAACATCGATCCCGAAACGCAGTTGATCATGGACTACGCCGGGAACGACTTCCTCCTCGGTCTCCGGCATCACCTCAATGATGCGCTTGCGCTCGATTTCGGGTATCTTGCTCCCGACAACCTCACGCGCGAAAGCAGGTACACCCTCGGAGCCAATTTCGGCTTCTGAGCCCCGAAACCGCATGGCCGTCTACATTCTCAACGCGATTCTCGCCGTCGCCTGCACCTGGCTTGCCTGGCGGCTGTTCGATCTGCACGAACGGCTGAACGGTCGTCAGATGCCCGATTTCGCCTACATCGAGGGCGTCTCCGGCATCATCGATGCGGCAGAATCCTACGATGCGCCCCACGCTCTCGGGATGGCCCGCGAGGCTGAGGGGATCGCCCGCCGTCTCGGCATCGATGAGAAAGGCCTCGTATCGCTGCGGATGGCCTGCCTCCTGCACGACTGCGGTATGTTGAATATAGCGAGAGATATCATCAAGAAAGCCGGAACCCTCGATGCCGAGGAACTGTTCATCCTTCGCATGCACCCGATCATCGGGGAACTGGCGATTCGCCGCTCGGTGCCGCCGTTCGAGGATGTTCCGAGCCTGATCCGCTGGCACCACGAGAAGTTCGACGGGACCGGCTATCCCGACCGGCTGATGGGCGACGAGATCCCCCTCGTCGCCAGGATTCTCAGCCTTTCCGACGCCGTCGTGGCCATGCGCTCCGACCGGCCCTACCGGCCGGCTCTCGACGAGGAGACGATCCGGGCAGAAATCGGCCGCCAGTCTGGGCTTCAGTTCGACCCTGCCGTCGTTCGCGCGTTCCTGGAAGGAGCGGCACGATGATTCGCTTCCAGCCCTCCTGGATCCTCGAGTCGCTCCCGCCCGATGCGGCAAAATCCCTGTTCATGCCTCTCGTGCCGCGGCCTTCGTCGCTGATGTGGTTCAAACGTCTGGGCATCCGGATGTACGTGAACGATCCTCTCGAAAGCCGGGCCATGCTTCTCCGGACGCTCCTTGCCGAAGGCGAGCGCTTCACCGAGCAGAACCGGCGCCGGTTCAACCGGGTCATCCGCAAATCCCTCGATCTCCAGATGAACCCGTTCCGGAACTGGGAGAACAAGCCCTTTTCGGCTTCACAGCTCGATTATCTCTTCTACTGGCGGGAAGCCGCGTTCGAGATTTCCGAGCCCGTGCAGCGGGACATCTTCTGGAGCGCGGTTTCCGGAGTCATGGCTCACTGGATGGCGATGACCGCTGCCGGCACGACACCGGCGTTTCCTCCCGACGAGCTGCTTGCCTGCATGCTCCGCCGCCGCGAAGAGCAGTTGTTCGAATCGGCCGAAAAGGTGTATGCCCTGCACCTGCCGATCGAGGAGCTCGGGGAGGAAGTCGAAGCTGAACTGTTCGTCGTGCCCCTTCAGTTCCAGGGCAGAAAGCCGTTCGAGACGGATCACGACGTGATGTACCATGCGTGGTTCCGGGGCGATCCCGATCTCCACGCCGCCCTGGGAGAGATCGAAGCTGCTCGCAGAGGCTGGGTGTTCGACTGGAAGAATGGCTGCAACACCGATGCGATGATCGCGAAATCCGGAAAGGCCGCCTACGCCGTTTTCATCTGGTCCGGCGCCGATCTCCCACCGCGATGGCACGAGGAGAATGTCGCCGCCGTCCTGCGCAACGCGTTTTCGACGCGCTTCCCCGCGTCCGTCCTCCGCGTCAAGGCGGCCGATGCCGGTCGCGACGACTATGATTTCCTGCTGACGATGGCCCGCCCGGGATACGCGCTTCCCGCCGACCTCCGCCAGTCTCCCGGGAACGAGCTGGGGTGACGTATTCCCCGGCGGGGCCGATTGTGATACTATACCCCCCATGTTCACCCCTGGATTCCCGAACACCCTCGCCAGGGCCGTTCTCGTCTACCTCCTCACCTGCGCCGTTTCCGCCGCGGCATGGGCGGCTCCGCATTTTCTCCCCACCGAGGACGTCATCGGCCCTGACGGGATCGTTCTCACGGTGAACGACGTCACCCGCCAGCCCTACACAGGCGGCCTGGGCGGCGGCCGTCAGGACCGCATCGAAATCCAGATGACCTTCGTCAACACGGGCCGCAAAGTGTTTCCCGTCGACCCCCTGAAGGAGTTCTCGATCGAGCTCGTCGGCTCGTATCCCGCGGCCCAGCTCGACACGCCCGGCTGCCTGGCTGCCCCGTTCAACGTGAATCCCGGCACCCAGAGCCGTGGAACCCTCTGCTTCCGCGTCGATGCCTCTGAAACCGGCACCCCGATGCTGCGCCTCGTGCGGGACCGCGACGCCGTGCTGAGTATCCGGTGTGATATGGAACTTGGCCGTCTGTTCGAGCAGTCGGCGAACGGCTTTCCGGAAATCGAGGGCGGGCTCCGGCTGATCCGGTTCATGATCGAGGCCGAACGGCTCGAAATCGCCCGCGACCTCGTGGAAAAAGGACTCCGCTCGTACCCCCAGGATCAGCGCATGGTGCTGCTCTCGGCGATGGTGCGACGGCGGCTTGGAGACACCGAGGGCGCCGCCGAAGCCGTGACGAGCATCGGCGCGAACGCCTCACTCAACCGCGAGGACGCGCTGGAACTCGCCCGGCAGGCGTTTGAACTCTCCCAGTATGGGGTCGCCCAGCGGATTCTCGAGCCGTTCGCCACCTCCGGCAATCTGGCCGAGAAAGACCTTCTCTTCCTCGCCCGGTGCTGGTATTTCGACCGGCAGTACGAGCGCGCCGAACGCCTGCTCACCGATCTGCACGCCCGCGGGTACCGGGACCGAACCCTGTATTTCACCCTCGGGAACCTCCTCGAAAAGCGCGAAGACTGGAATGGCGCCCTGCGCTGGTGGGAAAAATCCCTCGAGGTCGATCCGACCTATTACGAGGCCCAGTTCAATATCGGCGTGGCCCTCCTGCGTCTCGACGACCGGTCCGGCGCCGTCGAGCGGTGGCGCCGGGTGCTGATCATGGACCCCGATCCCGAAACCCGACAGGCCGCCGAGGATGCCATCCGGAGCCTCGAGTGATCGAAATGAATATATATCTGATAATATACTCCGACGGAGCAGCAGAACGATGAGTGCATACCAGGTCCGGCTTCCCGCCTTCGAGGGACCGTTCGATCTCCTCTACCACCTGATCGAGGAACAAAAGGTCAACATCTACGATATTCCCATCGCCACGATCACGGCGCAGTATCTCGACTACCTGCACATGATGGAGATCCTCGACATGGAAGTCGCCTCCGGCTTCCTGGTCATGGCGGCGACGCTGCTCGAGATCAAGTCCCGCATGCTCCTTCCCCGCGACAAGCCCCAGGAAGGAGCGATCGAAACCGGGGACGAGGATCTCGACGAGTTCGCGTATGGGGAAGACCCGCGCCAGCAACTGGTCGACAAGATGGTCGAGTATCGCCGGTTCAAGCTCATGGCCCTCGACCTCCGGGAAATGGAGCGGCACAACTCCCGCATCTACACCCGGGCCGCCGATTACGAGCCCCAGCCGGAACAGGTTCTCCAGATCAGCGCCTCCGCCTTCGATCTGCGGGCGTTGTATGAGGGTCTCGTCCGGCGCCGCCTCAATCCGCCGATTCACAGGGTCGTCGTCGACCGTATCGGTCTCGAGGCGCGCATCGACGAGATCCGCTGCGTTCTCAACAGCCTGCGCGGCCATGATGAGGTCCCTTTCCGTGACCTCGTGCGGGGTCGGCGCGACCGGTATGACGTCGTCCTCTCCTTCATGGCCGTCCTCGAGATGTTCAAACTCGGCGAGTGCGAGCTCGTCCAGGAAGATAACTTTTCCCCGATCACCATCCGGCCGGCAAACGCCGGTGACTCCGTCGAAGAGGCCGCCGTCGGCTGAAGACAGAAACGAGACCCTCCCACGCCATGGATACAGAGCACGAATCCATCCCCCGCGACATCCCCGAGCCGCAGCAGCTTCCGCTTCCGAGCGGCCCCCGCCCCGACCGCGAAACCCTCACGGCGGCACTCCAGGGCCTGCTGTTCGTTCACAATCATCCGATTCCGCTCCAGAAGCTGTCAGAGATCCTCGAACTGCCGTTTTCCGAAGCCGAACAGCTTCTGGCCGAGTTCAAGCGCAGCCTCGACGAGAATCCTGCCTCCGGCCTCCAGGTCATCATCACCGAGCAGGGCGTCCAGCTCGCCACGAAAGCCTGCATTAGCACCTTCATCCAGCGCCTCGAGGGCCAGAAGCTGGTCAGCCTTTCGCTGCCGGCGCTCGAAACCCTCGCCGTCATCGCCTTCAAACAGCCCATCACCCGGGCGGAAATCGAGGCGATCCGCGGCGTGAACTGCGACGGCGTCGTCGCGACCCTCCTCGAGAAGAAGCTGATCTACGTTTCGGGCGAAAAACCCGTGCTGGGCCGGCCCCGCCTCTACTCGACGACGCAGGACTTCCTCTACTACTTCGGTCTCAAGAGTCTGAAGGAACTGGCCCTGCCCGAAATCGACCTGCCCGCCCAGCTCCCACCGGCGGAAAGCTTCGACGTCACGGCCGAAATGAACGGCGAGGCGGCCCCGGCAGGCGAAACCCCGGCGACCCCGGAACAGCCTCCATCACCGGAAGAAACCACGGTTCCGGCCCCCTCCGCACCGGATGAATCGCCAGCCCCATCGACAGAGCCCGGCACCCCAGGGGAGGGAAGTGACCGATGACCAGAACCCCCTTCCACACGCAACGCCTGAAAAACGGCGTCCGGGTCATTGCCGAGACGTTCGACACCGTTCAGAGCGTCTCGATCGGCCTCTTCTTCCGCAGCGGCGTGCTGTATGAAGATCCGCGCCTCCTGGGCGTCTCGCATTTCATCGAACACATGATGTTCAAGGGAACGGGCCGCCGCTCTCCGAAAGACATCGCCCGGGCGTTCGACCGCATCGGCGGGTATCTGAACGCGTTCACCGCGAAGGACTACTGCTGCTACTACGCCCGCGTCGTGCGCGACCAGCTTCCCGTCGCCGTCGAGGTGCTCGCCGACATGGTCCGCAACTCGGCCTTCGATCCCGAGGAGTTCGAGCGCGAACGGCGCGTGATCCTCGAGGAGATCAAGATGTACGAGGATTCGCCCGACGAGATCATCCACGAGCTGCTCGGCCAGACCCTCTGGCCCGATGCGCCCCTCGGCCGGCCGATCCTCGGCACGAGCGAGACGGTCGGCGACATGCCCCGTGATGATGTGCATGATGTATATCGAAAACAATATGTGGCGGGCAATCTTGCGGTCTGCGCGGCCGGAAACATCGACATGGACGAGTTCGGCGGACTGCTCGAGCGTCATCTGGGCGACATGGCTCCGGGAACCCTGCCGCACCGCCGCACCCTGCCGAAGCCCGACAGCGCCGCGTCCGTCTTCCAGAAGGATATCGAGCAGGTGCATGTCGCGATCGGAACCCCCGGCGTCTCGTACCGGGACGACTCCCGGTTCGCGGTGACCCTGATGAACGCGGCTTTCGGCGGGGGTATGAGCAGCCGGCTGTTCCAGGAGATCCGCGAGAAGCGCGGCCTGGCCTACTCGGTCTACTCCTACCACACCTCGTTCCGCGACACCGGCATCTTCAGCGTGTATGCGGGCACCTCGCCCGACCAGCTTCCGCAGGTGCTCGAGCTGATCCATGCCGAGATCGCCCGCATCTCCTCGAAGGGGCTGACGAAAGTCGAGCTCGAGGAGGCGAAGCAGCAGCTCAAGGGCAACACCCTGATCGCCCTCGAAAGCACCACGAACCGCATGAATCGCCTCGCGACCGGATTCCTCTACGGTGTCGAGCCCAAGTCGCCCGAAGAGACGATGCGGCCGTACCTCGCCGTCACCCAGGACGAGATCCGGAACGTGGCCGCCGCCCTGCTCGACCCGGCGAAGATGGCCATGACGGTCATCTCCCCCTCCCGCGACGTGAGCGGCATCCTCGCGAAAAGCCCGTTCCGCGGCGTCCGGACCCGCGAACCGGCCGTCGGATCCCCCGGAAAGAACAGGAAGCCCTGAAAACGCAGTGTTATATCTCATGAGATGTATAAAATATGATGTAAGGAGACCTTGCCGGTGAAGAAGAATCCCTGTCTCGAACGTCAGCAGCGCGTCGTCGATGCGTTTCCGGCCGGCCTGGACGCCCTTCTGGTCACGAACCTCTCGAACGTCCGGTATCTGACCGGGTTTTCCGGCTCGTCGGGCGTCGTGATCCTCGAAAAGCACAAAACCGTCTTCGTCACGGATTTCCGGTACCAGGAACAGTCCACGAACGAGGTCGGGAATGCCGCCCAGATCCTCGTCTACCAGACCGCGAAAGCCAGTTCCGACGCCGTCATCGGCGAACACCTGAAGAAAAGCGGCATCCGCACGCTCGGCATCGAGTCGACGATGAGTCTCGGCGCCTACGAGGCGTTTTCCAAGAGCTTCGGCGGCACCCTGAAAACGACCTCCGGCCTCGTCGAGGCGGTGCGCATGATCAAGGGCGAAGAGGAGATGACCGCCCTCCGCCGCGCCTTCGAGATCGGCGACAAAAGCTTCGCGAAGCTGCTGCGGTACATCAAGCCCGGCAAGCGCGAGATCGAGATCGCCGCGCGGCTCGAGTACATCATGCGCATCGAGGGCTCCGACGGGCCCAGCTTCGACAGCATCGTCGCCTCGGGTGAGCGCTCCTCCTGCCCCCACGCCCATCCGACCGACCGCAAGGTGAAGGCCGGCGAGATGGTCAAGATCGATTTCGGCGCGATCTGGAAGGGATACCATTCCGACATGACCCGCACCGTGTTCGTCGGCAAGGCCGACGCGAAGTTCCGTGAGATCTACGGAACGGTGCTCGAGGCCCAGCGCCGCGCCGTCGCCGCCCTCCGGCCCGGCGCCGTCGCGAACGCCGTCGATGCCGTCGCCCGCGATCATATCGCCGCGAAGCAGCCCGGGGACGTATTCGGTCACGGGCTCGGCCACGCGGTCGGCCTTGATATCCACGAGTCGCCCAGCCTCTCGAAAAAGTGCGACACGGTTCTGCGCGCCGGCATGGTCGTGACCGTCGAGCCCGGTATCTATCTGCCCGGCTGGGGCGGGGTCCGGATCGAGGATGTGTACCGCATCGACACCGAGCTCGAGCGGCTCACGAACACCCCCAACGACCTCCTCGAACTGCCGGTCTGATTCGCAACCACCGCACCCCGTTTCCGGAACACGGCCGTTTCCCCGGAAACGGGGTGTTCCATTTCTAAGACAATTCACGCTTCCTGCCGATGATGGGGACGCTGACCCTTATCGTCGGACATCGGAGGTTCTCATGAAAAGCATGTTTCCCGGATCGCGGCTGATCGTTCCCCTCGGCATGGTCGGCCTGCTTGCCGGGTTGTTCACCTACACGGCCAAGGCCGACTCCACCATCACGATCCCCGTGCCCGAACGGGCGGCCAACGACAAGCAGGTCACCCTGTCGCTGCGCATTCCTCCAAACACCGAGCCGGTGACCGGCGTGAACGAGAAGCTGAAGATGAGCTCGTCGCGCAGCATCATCCGCTGGGACAAAAACCCTTCGCCCAAGCTCGCGAACAACGACGAGCTGCTCACGATCGTCAACAACATGGTCGGGAAGGGCTGGCTCAAATCCAACTCGTCGCGCAATCTCGCGGTGATCCGGCCGATGGACAAGTACATCGCCGTGCGTCTCGTCGACGACATGGCCAAGTCGATCATCGAAATCGGCCTTTCGCCCAACGTGTCACGCGTGATCCGCAAGAGCAACCTGACGACCAGCGACATCGAGGATGTGCGGCGCATGGTTCAGCGGTTTGCGACCGAGCTGGTCATGTTCGGCCGCAATCCCAAAAGCTACGACAAGGATCTGCTGATGCTGCAGGAACGGTTCAAGACCGCCAAGGCCGGCATCCTCAAGGTGATCCGGGTCGAGGGGGTCGACGACGGCGGCACCGTCATCCACCTCAGCGTCGAGTGACCCGAAGCCTCTCGTGAACCCGAAGCCCCCGCCCGGGGGCTTTTTTCTTGGGGGTTGTGTTTGGCCCGCTGATCGGCCATAATGGCCGGAATGATCCCCGAACTCCTGACGCGATTCTGCAATTTCGGGCTGCTCTGGCTGGCGCAGCTCGTCTCGTTCATCGGCGAAGGCATCATGCAGACGGCGATGATCTGGTGGGTCATCACGAAGACCGGCTCGGGAACGACCGTCGGCTTCATCCTGAGCGTCAGCTTCCTGCCGGCCGTGCTGATCGGCCCCTTCGCCGGAACCCTCGCCGACCGCCTGCCGGCGAAGCTGCTGCTGATCGGCGCCGACCTGTTCCGTGCCTGCCTGGTCGGCGGCGTCGCAGTGATGGCGTGGCACCAGAGCCTGTCGATCCCGCTGCTGCTCGGCATGTGCGGCATGCTCGCCGCCGCCGGCGTGTTCCACAGCCCCACCACGCTGACCGTCATCCCCCGCGTCGTCCCCGCCGAGCGCATCGACGAGGCGATGGCCCTTCATACGATAGTAAGAGATATATCCAAGCTCGCCGGCCCGGCGCTCGGCGGCGCGATCATCGCCCGCTGGTCGGTTGCCGAAGCGTTTGCCGCCCATGCCGCCTGTCTCGTCGTCTCCTCGGTCTGCGTCGCGATCATGGGCATGGCCCCGCGCGAGACGTCCGGGGAACACGAGAGCGTCGTTTCCCAGCTTTCCGCCGGTCTCCGGTATGTCCGTGAGCACCGGGTGCTCCGCGACATCCTGATCGGATTCGGCAGCCTCAACCTGTTCGCCGTGCCGATCGTGGTGCTTCTGCCCCTCTCGATCAAGCGCACCTTCGGCCTCGACGCGTTCGAGCTCGGCGTCAGCGAGGGGGTGCTGGCCTTCGGTTCGGTCGTGACGGGGCTGGCCTTCGTCCGCCTCTTCGCCGCCGTGCCCACCTCCCGGCTTCTCGTGCGCACCCTCGGTGTTTCGGGGCTGCTGTTCGTCTTCTTCGCGTTCAATACCTATTTTGCCCTCTATCTTATCGGGCTGTTCCTGCTGGGCGGTTGTTTCACGGCCGTGAACGTCGCCGTGCTGACCCTGTTCCAGCGCACCGTCGCCCCCGAGATGAAAGGTCGCTTCTTCGCTCTCGTCGAGGTGCTCAGCTTCGCTCTCATCCCGATCGCCATGGCCGGGGCCGGAGCCCTGTCCGACACCCTGCACCTCGCCAGCGTCTACCAGATCTGTGCCGCCGGCACCCTGCTGCTGACCTGGCGGTTCGCCCGCATCGACGGCCTCACCACCCTCGACGCGCAGCCGGAAGCCGACCCCGTTCCGGCCGCGCAGCCCGCTTCCCCCGACCACGGAACGGGAGCCGCCTGAGGCGGCGCGAGCGATGGACGGAAGGCTGCGTCAGATCGGCCTCATGCTGTTCATGGGGTTCCTTCCCGCCGCCGTCCTGACGATCGTTCTCGGCGCCTCCGACTCCCTGCTCGAACGCATGCGGGAAAACCTGCATCAGCAGCGCGCCTCCGCTCTCCGCATCCTGCCGGTCGAAGGGGGACTTTCGGTACAGAAAAGTTACGTCTGCTCGATCCTCGCCACCCAGGGGCTCGACCTGAGGCCGGTGGCCGGAACCTGGCCCGTCGCGCTCGACCCGGCCACGCTGCTCAATCTGCGCTCGAGCTATGCGAGCGAAACCGAGAGTGGCGTCGAGATCGGCATCGCAAGCCCCGGTCCTGGCATCCTCTGGATGATCCCCACGGATCAGGGGTTCCGGGTTGCCTATCAGACCCGCCGTTCCTTCTATGCCCGCCTCGAATCCTGGCGGGCCCTGATGTGGACCGCCGGTCTCCTCCTTGCCGGGGCCACCTTCGTCCTCTTCGTCCTCATCGCCCGCAAACTCGCCGACGTGTTCAACGACATGGAGATCAAGAACCAGGAGCTCGAACGGGCCAACCGCAACCTCGAAGAACTCGGAACGCTCAAGACCACGTTCCTGGCCCTCGTCTCCCACGAACTGCGCACCCCCCTCGCGCGCCTCACCGGCCAGCTCAACCTGATCCGCCAGTCCGCCGACCGCCTCCCCGACGAGCTGCGCCGGCGGTTCGACGAGATGTCCGTCGAGATTGCCGAGCTGGGCCGCATGACGAAGAATGCCCTCGATCTCACCCGCCTCCAATCCGAGGATCTGGCGGCGCGGATCGAGCTCGGCCAGATCTCCCCGGTCGTCACGATGACCTGCGAACGCGCACGCGCAATGGCCGAAGCACGCGGCCTCGCCATCGAGATCCAACTGCCCGAAACCCCGCCGGTCTCCCACGACCCGTATCTGCTCGAGCGCATTCTCGACAACCTGCTTGTGAACGCTGTCAAATACGCCGCCCCCGCCTCCACGATCCGGTTTCGGGGCGTCGAGGAATCCGCAGCCATCCGGATCGAGATCGACAGCTCCGGCCCCGTGATTCCTGCGGCTGACCGGGAGCGGATTTTCGAGAAGTTCTACCGCGGGGAAGGGGGAATCGATGTCCCCGGCTCCGGCCTCGGCCTGTATCTGGTGCGCCAGTTCGTGCTCATGATGGGCGGCCGCGCCTGGGTCGAACCGATTCCGGATGGGAACCGGTTCGCCATCACCCTCCCCATCGGATGAAAAAATCTTCCGCTTTTCCCCCCGCACCCCGGTATTGTCGTGCATAATGGAAGAATGCTGTCGTGCATAGGCCGGTCGGTGTCACCACACCGCCCCAAATCTCCTCGTAAGGAGCAACGTTTCATGCGTATCACGGGAATCACGCGCGCATTCCTCGGAATCATCGGCGCAGCACTGCTGATCGTTCCCCCCGCCGTTCAGGCGCAACCTCAGGCCCAGACTCCATCCCAGACCCCGAACCAGGGATTCCAGCGTCCCGCGGAGTCCGGCGGGGGCGAGGATCAGGGCTATGACCGGAATGACGAGTTCAAGCAGATCATCGGGATCATCGACCTGATCGAGGATCGATATCCCGACACCCGCGACCTGACGGTGAAACTCCGCGGCAGGCTGTACCGACACGAGCGAAATCATGTCAAGAGCCGCTCCTCCGCTGATCGGGCCGGTTTCGCAGCCGACGTGGAGACCTCCGGCAGAGTGACGCGCCGGCCCCGGCCGGGCGTCGGTGAGGCTCTGGAAGTGCCTCCGGGCGCCGATATGTACACCCCCTGCATGGGCCTGCGCGACAAGGCGCTGATCCAGCAGTTGCGCGAGGTGTCGGCGTATCAGATGGGCGTCGATTATACGACGGCGCGGAAGATGATGTTCACGAAGATCGATAATTTCGGCGGTGAAGTCGAGTGCGTCTACACCGGTCGCAAAGGCCGCTATACCGATATTCCGAGCGACCGCGACATGAACTGCGAGCACACATGGCCCCAGAGCCTCGGCGCGACGGGCGTGGCGAAGAGCGACCTGCATCATCTGTTCCCCACCGATTCGAAGGCCAACAGCATCCGCGGATCACTGCCGTTCGGCAACGTGAACGAGGCGAACTGGGAGGAAGGCGGAAGCCGCTGCAACGGCTCCGTATTCGAACCCCGCACCGAGCACCGCGGCAACGTCGCGCGCGCGAAGTTCTACTTCGCCGTGCGCTACGGCAAGACCATCGGGAACGCCGAAGAGGCCGCCCTGCGCGAGTGGCACAAAGAAGACCCGGTCGATGCCGCCGAACGCGAACGGTGCAACAAGATCGAAAATATTCAGCACAATAGAAACCCCTTCATCGATCATCCCGAGTTCGTCGACCAGATCAGCGACTTCTGATCCGAGAAACCATCAAACGCCCTTCCGGTCCAACGATCGGGAGGGCGTTCTTCCGTTCGGCAGGGGTGCCGTGATACCATCGGTCCATGCGGATCCTGATCATCGATGACGACCGTCAGCAGGCGGAAAACCTCGCCGCACTCCTCACGGGCCAGGGCCATGAGGCGCTGTTCCGGAGCGACCCGGTGCTGGGCCTCGCCCTGTTCGAAGCCGAGGAGTTCGGTCTTACCCTGCTCGATCTGCGCATGCCCGGCATCGACGGTTTGACCTGGCTCAAGCGTGGCCTCGAACTGCGTCCCGATGCGCGCATCGTCATTCTCACCGCCTACGGAACGATCGATTCGGCCGTCGAGGCGATGAAGAAGGGCGCGTTCGACTTCCTCGTCAAGCCCATCGAAGAGCCGCGCCTCCAGAGCGTTCTCACGCTCACGGAAAACGCCGCGCGGCTTTCCCGGCTGGCGGGCCTCTCGGCTCCGCGCGGGCCGGATGACGAGATGTTCGTCGCCTCGAATCCCGCCATGCGGCTCGTCAAGAACCTGATCCGGCGCGTCGCGGCGCTCTCGACGACGGTGTTGATCACGGGCGAGACCGGCACCGGCAAAGAACTCGTGGCTCGTGCGATCCATCTGAACAGTGCCCGCAAGGAAAAGCCCTTCGTCGCCGTCAACTGCGCGAACCTGCAGGGCAACCTGCTCGAGTCCGAGCTGTTCGGCCACGAGAAGGGCGCCTTCACAGGCGCCGATGCCCGCAAGCTCGGCAAATTCGAGGTTGCCTCGGGCGGCACGCTGTTCCTCGACGAGGTCGCCGAGATCCCTTCCGAACTGCAGGCAAAGCTTCTCCGCGTGCTCCAGGAGCAGGAGATCGAGAGGGTGGGGGGCGTCAAGCCCGTGAAAGTCGATGTACGGCTCGTTTCGGCGACCAACAAGGATCTGGCCGGAATGGCGGCGCAGAACCGGTTCCGACCCGATCTGTTCTACCGGATCAACGTGTTCCCGATCCATCTGCCGCCTCTCCGTGAGCGGCCCGACGACATCCCGGCCCTCGCCGATCACTTGCTCGCCGAGATTGCCTCGGCCCACGGACGACGGCCACCGGCGCTGTCTTCCGATGCCGTTCGGGCACTCAGGCAGCTTGACTGGCCCGGCAATATCCGCGAGCTGCGCAATGTGCTCGAACGGGCTTCGGTCATCGATGAAGACGGAACGATCTCGCCGGAGGACCTGCTGTTTCCCGCTTCCCCGGCTGTCCATCACGGGACCGGGGCCGGGCACGCGCCCATCGATGACCGGCTCGACGATTCGGAACGGCGGATGATCATCGAGGCGCTCGAACACTGCCGGGGCAACGTCGTCGCTGCCGCAAAGCGGCTTTCCCTGCCGCGTCGGACGCTGTATGACCGCCTCAAACGGCTCGATATCGATCCGGCGAGGTATCGATCTTCCGATACGGAGGAGCCCCGCCCCCCGGTCAGTACCGGTATAATGAAAAAATAATTTCCTCATTTTTCCCTTACACAGGAGGCTCTCATGTCGTTTTTCCGGCCTCGCATGATCACCCTCGCGGCAATGCTCTCGATCGGTCTGATCACGGCTTCCGGCGTCCCCGCCCATGCCGCATCCGCCCCGGTCATCCAGCGCCTCGAACAACTTGCCCGTGATGCCCACTCGGCGCGGAACACGGCCTCGGCCGAAGGGGCCGAGAGCGAGGCCGGGCTGGGTGCCGCGGCCCGCCAGAGCGCGAGTCTCGACGAATTGAACCGGCTGATGGCCACCGTTGACACCCCCGACCAGGCGAAGCGCACAATCGATCAGATGCGCGAGTTCGGCTATCGCGCCACCACGGCCGCCGAGCTTGATACCTACCGCCAGGGACTTCAGCTTCTCTCCGGCCGCCTCGACTTTCTGGCGCGCAGCGAAAGCCCGGCCTACCGGCCCTGCCTCGATGAGGTGATGGGGCTCGTCGCCGATGCCGGTCAGCGCACGCCGACTGCCGCAGAGCCGCTTGTCGAGCGTGCACGCCGCGCGGCACGGCCGACCGCTTCCCGGACTGCTTCGCGCGGCGCTCCGGGCATGCTCGGCTGCGAGGTGGTGAACGGCAAGACCAGCTTCGAAGTGTATTCCCCCGCCGCGACCGCAGTGAATGTCGTGCTGTTCAAAAAGCCTGGCGATACGACCGGCACGGCGTTCCCGATGAAAAAGGACCCGAACGGCATCTGGAAATACACGATCGACAAGGACGTGTCAGGCTCCTGGTACTCCTACGCGGCCGACGGCCCGTCGACCGACGGCCATCTGTTCGATCCGAAGCGCCTTCTCTCCGACCCCTACGCCCTCGTGAATCACAACCATGACGGCAAGAGTCTCGTGCCTGCTCCCGATCTGTTCACCTTCAAATGGACCGACGACGGCTTCAAGACCCCCCAGGCCAAGGATCTGGTGATCTACGAGATGCACGTCAAGGATCTGACCGCCCATCCCTCGTCGGGCGTAACCGCAGCCAAGCGGGGTACCTATCTGGGCCTTCTCGAGGGGCGCGGCACGGACAAGGTGCTCGGCCATCTCGAGGACCTCGGCGTGAACGCCGTCGAGCTGCTTCCCTGTCAGGAGTTCGATAACAACTTCGCCAGCCACCCCAACCACTGGGGATACATGACGAGCCACTTTTTCGCCCCTGAAACTTCCTATGCGACCGGGAAGAACGGAGAAGCGATCCGCGAATTCAAGCAGATGGTCAACGGTCTGCACCGGGCCGGCATCGCCGTGATCATGGATGTGGTGTACAACCACACCGCCGAAGGGGATGAGCGCGGGCTGCCGATCAACTTCAAGGGGCTCGACAATCCGGGCTACTACCGGCTCACCGATAACCCGAAGTATTACTGGAACGGCACCGGCTGCGGAAACGAGTTCCGCTCCGACAACCCGATGACCCGCAAACTGATTCTCGACAGCCTGAAATACTGGATGCGCGAGTATCACGTCGACGGGTTCCGATTCGACCTGGGAACGATTCTCGACAAGGACACGATGTCGGCGATCATGAACGAGCTGCCGGCTTCGGCGATCGTCGTTGCCGAGCCGTGGGCCGCCGACTGGAAGCGGAACCAGTGGGGCAAGAGCGACTTCCGCAACACGAAGCTGGGCAAGTGGAACGACGACTTCCGCGAGAAGATCCGCGGCTTCATCAACGGAAACGGCGATCGGAACGCGGTCATGACGGTTCTTGCCGGCTCCTGCTTCTGGTGGTCCGCGAAGCCTTCCGAAAGCGTGAACTATATCGAGTGCCATGACGGCGCGACGCTTTCCGACCTGTTGCGCGGCAACAAGGACCGGTTCCGGCTCGGTGCGGTGGCGCTGCTGACGTCCCAGGGCATCACGATGATCCATGAAGGCCAGGAGTTCATGCGCTCCAAGAAGGGCAATGACAACTCCTACGACCAGGACAACGCGATCAACTGGCTCGACTGGAACGAGAAGAAGGCCAACCAGGATGTCTACGAGTTCTACAAGGGCCTGATCGGGCTGCGCATGAAATACGAGAACTTCCGTCATGCGACGGCCCTGAACGGCCAGCACATCGACTGGCTCCAGCCGGCCAACCACCGCGGTCTTGGGTATCTGCTGAAAGGCAAGACGGACCTGCTGGTGCTGATGAACAGCGATTCGAACGACTGGATCACCTTCAACCTCCCCGACGGGAACGACTGGATCGTCGTCTGCAACGGCGAAAAGGTCGACGACAAGGGGATCACGACCGCCCGCGGCACCTACAATGTTCCGCCCCTGCGTGGAATCATCCTGAAAAACAAGAACTGAAGCCGAATTCCGGGGAATCGCGCCGGCCGCCTCCGCTAGGGGAGCGGCCGGCGCTGTCTGTACCCCGAAGGTTTTTCTTGCATCCGGAAGGGCGTTGTAGTAGGGTGTTTGCGTATGTCTGAAACCCGTTTCGGCCGACACAGACGCGGACAGGGACTTGGTCTTCTGATTCTGCTCCTCGTCGGCGGCATCGCGATCTGGTTTGGGTATGGGGTGTACGTCGAGCGGTACTATATCGCACTGTTCGACGGTGACATGGTCCGGTATCTGGACGTCCCCCCCTATGGCAAACGTCTCACTCCGGAGCGCGATGAACTGCGCGGCCATGTCGAAATGACGCTCGAGACCGTTCCCGATCAGGTCTGCAATTTTTTCGGCCTGTTGTCGACGAAGCGCGGATACATCCTGCGCCGCAAGGAAGCGGCCATCGAGATCGAAATCCGACCGGGATACGTGGTGAAGGGGCTGTTCAAGGATAACCGGCTCACTCTGGACTGGAATCCCGTCCTCAACGAGTCCAGGAAAGCCCGTAAAGCCAAACTCGAATCCGAAGGGAAACTGCCGGCCGGCTCAGTCGCTTCGGCGACGGCGATGCCGGGCGGTTTGGTCAATCAAGGTAGTTAATCTCGAAAGGAGATCTCATTCATGCGTAAGATGATTCTTGGTGTTCTGTTCGTTGGTGCCATGGCGCTCGTCGGTTGTGGCGGTGGTCAGCCCCAGCCCGCCCAGCAGCCCGCTCCGGCCACGACGGCCCCCGCCGCCGCTCCGGCCGCGACCCCGGCTCCTGACGCCGCTGCCGTTCCGGCTCCGGCCGCGACCCCGGCTCCTGACGCCGCCGCCGCTCCGGCTCCGGCCGCTGCCCCGGCTCCTGACGCCGCCGCTCCGGCTCCGGCCGCTGCTCCGGCTCCTGACGCCGCCGCTCCGGCCCCGGCCGCTGCCCCGGCTCCTGATGCCGCTGCTCCCGCCGCCGGCAAGTAATTCCAGCAGGAAAAGCAATCCCGGTTGGAACGGAACTCCGTTCCTTCCGGGATTTTTTTATTCCGGGAAATGGGGTGCGCAGGATTGACAGACGGCCAGTGCTCCCTCGCAGGCGACGTTCTGGCGCTCCGCCCAACCGAGCATCGGGACTGGCGCAGAAGACGGAACGCCCCTTTCGAGTGTAGAAGCCCTGGGGGGGAGTGAGCGGGATTACTCGACGACGCGGGTTGAGCAGAGCTTGTCCCAGATGGTCTGCCGGTCACCGATGAAGATGGCCAGACCGCCGATCCCGGCCGGGAGAACCAGGAAAACGAAAAGGACGGCCCGTTTCAGCGCGAGATCGATCGGAAGCGGGTGCCCCTCCGTGGTGACGACGGCCGACCGGCCGGCGATTTGTCCGGGCGAGGCACCCTTGAAATACCAGAAAATCCCGAAATAGAGAATGACAGGGATGATCGGAAGGTGGATGTTCAGATCCGTCAGCCACTCGATCCAGCCTTTGTTCCGGTAATACGTGCCGTCCGAACGGGTCAGGTCCTCGTAGTTCGAACGTTCGGCCGCGGGGAGTTTGTAATACTCCTGGGAGGTGATGGAGACGGCTCCGAATACGATCCGCTGGACGGGCCACCACCCGAATTTGAAGAGAAACGCCAGCAGCCCGATGACCAGCAGATCGATGACGAAACATTTCATGCGTGTCGTCAGCGAGGCATCCGAGAGCGCTTTCCCCTTGTTCTGCTCGAGAACCGTTTTCTGGCCGAAGGTCTGGACGAGCTGGCGCTGAACCTGACCGATGTTCTGGCCAAGCTGTTTCTGCACCTTTCCGAGGTTCTGGCCGAGGTTTTCCTTGATGTTGCCGAGGTTGTCGCCCCAGTTCTTCTCCTTGAGGAACCCGACGATCGACTTCTTCCACTCGGCCGCCGTTCCGCCTGCGGACGTGCCCGCCTTGCCCGCGATCACCTGTTCGACGAGTTCGAGAAGATGGGTGGGAAGCGTCGTCAGTTTCTGCTTCTCGAGCGGGATGCGATAGACGTTGACGGGGTGCGGGAGCCCCTTCAGCTCCTGGAGGCCGAGGTTCTCGACGGTGATCTCGTTCTTGTCCATCAGCAGATACGTGATCTCGCTGATGCCGATCGAGCCGCCGGGGAAGCAGGGGAGGGTTTCCATGCGCGCCGTGACGTTCACCGCGTCACCGAAAATGTCGTTCCCTTCGATCGAGACGTCGCCGGAATGGACGACCACGCGCAGGTTGAGTTTCAGGCTCTCGTTTTTCTGGCGGGCATTGTACTCGCGCAGCAGGAGCTGGATGATGATGCTGCAGATGACGGCGTCCGTCGCGCTGACGAACGTGCATAAAAAAGCATCGCCTATGGATTTGACGATTTTGCCGCCGTAAAACTCGATGACCGGCACCATGAGCTGATTGTGACGCCTGATCAGCGTCACGATCTCCTCGCGGGAACTGTGGGCCGCCGTCGTTGAATAGCCCTGAATATCCGTCATCATGATCGAAAGATTCTGTGACTTGACGGTGCTGCTCATGACGTGGGTCTCCCGGTGTCTGACATGATATACGACAGATCATACTCTCGCCCTGCCACGCGGTCAACCTGTCCGCCCGGAAAGCTTCGGTGCTTCCTGGTGCGCACATTTTATCCGCCGGCGGAGGTGTAGCCGGCAAGAGACTTGCGCCAGAACAGCGTCGAGGCGGCGAGCAGCGTTACGGTCATGGCTACGCCCAAGAGGAGGACGGAGGGCGACTCGCCGGCCGCGAGGGCGCGGGCGGGCACCGTCGTGACGAACGCGATGGGGATCGCGAGGTGGAACAGCCGGCGGACCCAGGCGGGATAGATGTCGGACGGATACCGGCAGAGGCTGAAAACGCTCCAGAGCAGCTCCGACATGTTCTGCAGCTTCTCGATCCGCACGGCGAGCCCCAGCAGGAAGAGGAACAGGCAGTAGATCAGGCAGAGGCTGCACGTGATCGCGACTAGGTAGGCGGCGATCTCGGCCGGCCCTACGGCAATCCGTCCGCTCAGGATGAGCCACGCCAGCAGGGCCTGGGCGGTGAAAAAGCTGCCGAACTCCTCGAACGAGAGGGCCCGGAACGACAGAAGCGCCTGGGCCGAAACCGGTTTCGTCAGCACCAGATCGAGCTGGCCCGTGTTCACCAGCCGGCCGGCGGACTCGAGATTCGGGTACAGCAGGATGAAATGGAGCGAAAACACCGTCATGAACACGGCGTAAAACGCCAGCATCCGGGGCATGTCCCAGCCGGCGACGGCGTCGGCGACCGTGAAGAACAGGCAATACTGCAGCAGGCCGAACAGGAAGTCGAGACCGTTCGCGACGAGGCCGAAGAGAAAGCTGGTGCGATACTCCAGCGCCTGCACCAGATGCGCTTTCCAGAACTGCAGGATGATGCGGAGATGGCGTCGCATCGTTCAGCCCCCGTACGCCGTGAACCGGCGCAGCCCGCGTCGCCACAGGAAACGGCCGGCCACGAGGAAAACCAGGATCCAGGCCGTGGCCGTGACTACCCCGGCGATCACGGCTTCCGGGCTCATCCGGCCACGGAGCACCTCGATGGGAAAGCTCAGCGAATACCGGTAGGGAAGCAGGCTCGCGATCGTCTTGACGACCGGCGGAAACGTCTCGACCGGAACGATCATCCCGCCCAGCAGGGCCCAGATCCCCTGGTTCAGCACCAGGTTCAGCGTCTCGACGTGCTCGATCCAGAAACCCGTCATCGCCAGCGCCGTCGACTGGACGAACCGGAGCGCCATCGCAAGCCCGATGGTGCACGCGATGGCGGCGATCCGGGCGGGGCCGAGATCGAGAGAGGGGAGACGGTCGTGGAACAGCCAGAACAGGAAGCCCAGCGGCAGGATCATCATCAGCAGTTGGATCGATTTGTGGGTGAGATTCTCGAGCACATGCAGCCAGAGGGGATGGACGGGCTTCAGCAGCGAGCGGCTCAGTGACCCGTCGCGAACCTGTTCTGGGAACGTGTGGACGGTCCAACAGTCGGTCAGGTTCATCAGGAGCGGCATGGATAAATAATATAATATATAATCACTATCGCTATATGCAGAACCTGCGCTTTTGCCGACGGACAGCCAGGCGCTCAGGAGGACCGCCGGCATCAGGAGCATCTGGAATCCCCACAGGATCATCATGCCCCGGTAGGCGAGCGCCATCTGGAGATACGAGGCGGCGAGCTGGCGCGTCACGGCCAGCCAACGTCGCATGAGACCGTTCCCTCCGCGCCGGTTCAGATCAGGGGCCGGATCCACTGGAACTTGCGGAGGCGGTTCAGTTTTTTCATCATCTCGGCCGAAGTATGACTCTCAGGGCCGAAAACGGTTCTGATACTGCCGTCGGGCCGCAGATCGATCTTGTATTCGAGACATTCCCCGAACTGCCGCTCCATGCGCTGGGCGGTCATCTCGCTGAAGGGGAAATCCTGGATCACGGCGACCACTTCCGAGTTCACCACGTCGCTGAGCGGGTCGAGGTTGTACGTGCCGACGACCGTGACCTGCCGGTCGAAAACGAACGCCTTCGTGTGCAGGCAGGGGCTGCCTGCGGGGAATACAAGGATGCGCGCGCCGGGCATCGTCGCGAGAAGGCGCTTCCAGTCGTTCATGAAGAACGCGACGGTCGAGCCGTGGTTCGTCGATTCGCCGGAGTTGGTGTTGAGCACGATCTTCACGCCGCGCGCCGCGGCGCGGACGAGGGCCTTTTCGGCATCGGGCGAGAGGACGACGTAGGCGTTCTGGATCAGGATCTGGTGTTTGCAGGCATCGATCAAGCGGATCAGGTTGGGGCCGATATCCTCGCGGGTTCCAAGCATCGAGTGCTTGTCGAGGATCTTCACCGGCTTCAGCCGCTCACCGCGGAACAGTTCGAAGGAAGCATACCCGGAGAGTCTCTTGTATTTCACGATCTCACGAGCATAGGTGGTGAGCTGCTTTTTCAGGCCGCCATCCAGCTCCGGTTCGCCGGCATACAGGCCGCGCCCCTGCATGTATCGGCTCATGACGCGGTAGGCCAGGTCGAGCTTCGCCGTCTGGTCGCGCAGGTTCACGAGATCCGGTTTGACCGGGACGGTCCGGAGCATGATCCATTCCTCGTCGAAGGCACGCTGCAACTGCTTCACGACGTTCGGCCCCTCGAGGACCAGATCCATATCGCGGAATACATTATCGTGCTCGCCCATCTGGGCGAAGTAATCGGCACCGATGTTGCGACCGCCCGTCATGGCGAGCTTCCCGTCGATGATGATGATCTTGTCGTGGTTCGACAGCAGGACCTGGCGGAGGTCCTGGAACACGTGGAGGAGGGAACGGCCGACGGGATTGTACAGCCGCACCTCGACGCCGGGCATGCGGGCGAGCTCTTCGAGTTCATCGAAATCCCCGATTTTGCGGGCGCCGCGCAGGAAGCGCGCATCGATCATCAGTTTCACCTTCACGCCTTCCCGCGCTTTCTTCTGAAGGAGGCCGAGGAAGGACCAGCCGAAGATGTCGTTATCGACGATGAAATACGTGGAAACGATCGATTCGCGGGCCGACTCGAGCATGTGCCACCGCGCATACCAGGACTCTTCGTTGCCGGTGAGGAGGCGGGTGCGTGCGAGAATGTTCGCATCAGCGGCCGGGAAAGAGGTGAACACGCTTTGCAACTCCGTGTTCAGCGGAAGCCGGGTGAACGCCTCCGAAGTGGCCGGAAGCGCGGTGATGCAGAACAGAAGGGCAACTGCGATACAAAGGACGGCGCCCGCCAGCGTCGAGCGATGCTCCGGAGCACCATGAGTCGTGCGGAATGTTGCCATCGGGATGATCTCCTTCCGTTCCTGCGGGTATTCAATTCGGATTGTACAATGTCCGAGCCTCCTCGGGCAACGAATGGCCCCGAAAAACACCGCTTCCCAGCGCAGCGTCATTTTTCCTCCCGAACGCCGGAATGTTCTGATACATTCAAAGAAGCATCGCCGTTCGGCCTGCACCCTGACTCACATGCCGCGAAAACGCAAGAGGGAATAGAGCGGGAAGAGGGTGGCGATGATCGCGCCTTCGAAGGCATGCCGCCAGGGGCGCGTGAAAAATACGATGCCGGAGGACACCAGTGACGATCAGCGCATCAGCTCACGTGCGGCCTAGCCTGAAGAAGATCTTCGCCTTGACGCTTCTCGGTTTGCTGTTCCATGCGTCCACTCCCGTGACGGCGGAATCAGGAAACACGGCGGGAGCTCTTGCCCTGCGCAAGGCCGCGATGGGCGGTCCGGCTGCCTGCCGGGATGTGCAGGCGCCCGAAGGGATCTTCATCAAGGTGTTCAACGACACCGTGGCCGAATGGGTCGCCCGGCCGCTCGATGAAGGCCTGGTCGCCGAGATCCGCGCCGCGCTCGCGCCGCATCTGCGCATCGAGCTGAACCCGCGGGGTTTCGCCCCTGCCGCCACGCGCACGGCTGAAGGCGAAGCCGATACGACCAACTATGACGCCATCTGGGTTCGCGACAACGTCTGGGTGTATTACGCCCTGGCTCGCGATCCCGGACGACGCACCGACGCACGCCGGCTCCTGCTTGCTCTCTGGGATTACTACGCCACCCCGGCGCAGATCGGGCGCTTCGAGGCCGTCATCGCCGATCCGTCGCTGGCCCTCGACCAGATGGCGATGCCGCATATCCGCTTCAACGGCCGTTCTCCGACACTCGACGACGTCATGGTGGAAGGGCGGCCCGAGACGTGGAACCATCGTCAGATCGACGCTCACGGTCTCTTTTTCACCGCCCTCGCCGAAGCGGCTTCGGACGGCCTGCTCGAACCCGGCGATCTGACCCCGGCACGTTCCCGGGTGCTTGCGCTGTATCCCAGGTTTCTCGAACGCATCTCGTTCGACACCTACGAGGATGCCGGTGCCTGGGAAGAGCTTCCCCGGCGCAATACGAGCAGCATCGCCCTCGCGACCAGGTCCCTCCAGTCCTGGCGGAATCTGCTCAATGCGAAAACCGGCCTCTCGCGAGCCTTCGGAGACGCCTTCCGGGCTCGTCTCGGACGTCTCGGTCCCGATGCCCACGCCGCCTGGGCCCCGTCGTTTCTCGGCTCGCTCATCGACCGGGGAATGGCGCGCGTGAGGCGCCAGTTGTCTCTCGGCGGCGAATCGCCCGACTACGATCCTTCAGACATGCGTTTCCGTCAGGCGGACGCGGCATTGCTGGTGCTGATCCAGCCGTCGCCGCTGGAAGGTCTGACGGAAACCGAACAGCGGACGGTCCTTCAGATCGTGCGGACCCTCGAGAGACCGGCCGGCATCCTCCGCTACGAACTTGACAGTTACCAGGCTGGCAACTTCTGGATCCAGCCGCCGGCCGAAGAATCCGATCAACCCGCCTTGACCGGGGACACCTCCTCCGATGCCGCGTTCAGGCAGCGGCTTTCCCGACTCATTCCCGACACAGAGGCGCAATGGTTCTTCGACAGCCTTTGCGCCCTTGCGAGACTGCACCTGGCGGAACGGACGGCCGATCCGCAACTGCGGCAGCAGGACCTTCACCGGGCGGCGATCCACATCAAGCGGGCGCTCGGCCAGATCACCGGCTCAGCCCTGGCGGCCGACGGCCGTCCGGTGCGCGAATGGCAGACGCCCGAGAGCATCAACACCGTCGTTCTGGCCGGCCGGCGCCTGGCATTCCCATCACCGATCACCCCGCTCAACTGGGCAAAAGCCGGGCTCGATCTCGCTCTTCGTGAGTATGCCCGCGTCGTGTTCGGTAAAAAATAGTGAAACATATATAATAATAGGAAGGATTTTTCGCTTTCAGGGAAAGCCGGGTTTCCTGGCCTTCTGGTGATGGCGCAGCACCGTGGCGAAGATGGGGGGAAGCCGATGGCAAAAGAAATCGAACGGAAGTTTTTGGTTCGTGGAGAAGACTGGAAAGCTCATGGCCCGGGGGTACCGTGCCGTCAGGGGTATCTTTCGAGGCTTCCCGAGAGGACGGTTCGCGTCAGGGTGCTGGGCAACAGGGGATACCTGACCGTCAAGGGAGCGACCATCCGGGCCTCCCGCCCGGAGTTCGAATATGAGATACCCGTGGCCGATGCCAAGACCTTGCTTGCTGAGCTGTGCGAAAAACCCCTTATCGAAAAGCGCCGCTTTGTCGTTGAATACGCCGGCCGGCGGTGGGAGGTCGACGAGTTCTTCGGGGAGAATCTCGGCCTGGTCGTGGCGGAAGTCGAGCTGGAGAGCGAGGATGCGCAGATCGAGCTGCCGCCCTGGGTGGATCGGGAAGTCACCGACGATCCGCGGTTTTACAACGCGAGCCTCGCCGCCCATCCCTACCGAAGCTGGAAAACCCGGGAATGACGACGAGCGCCGGCGCGGCTTCGTCGGGCCGGGTCAGGTGAAAAGGGGCGAGATCGCCTCTTCCAGAGGCGGCTCTTCGATCGTCAGATCCGCGACGTGGCCCGTGGAATACAGCTCGGACGCGACGGCCGCGGCCCGGTCGCGCGGCACGAGGATCGTGCACCGGAGCCCTTCGCAGGAAACCGGCTTTCCATACGTGGCCGGGGTGAATCCGGGGATTTCGCGGGAAAAGGTGACCACGAGGATGCGGTCGGCACGGGTCTTCCGGGTGAGGTCGGCGAGCGGCCCGTCGAACACCTTCGTCCCGCGGTTGATCACGATGACGCGCTTCGTCAGGGCCGTCACGTCCTCCATGTAATGCGAGGTCAGAAGGATCGTCGGGCGGAACCGGTCGTGATACTCGAGCAAAAAGGTCCGGATGCGTTTCTGCATCAATATATCGAGCCCTATTGTCGGCTCGTCGAGAAACAGGATCTCGGGCCGGTGCAGCAGGGAGACGGCCAGCTCGCACCGCATGCGTTGCCCCAGGGACAGCTTGCGCGCCTGAATTTCGAGACAGTCGCGGATGCCGAGCATCTCGACGAGCTCGTCGCGCCGTTCGGCGAACTCCGCGGCGGTCAGCCCGTACAGCTCGCGGTGGATCGCCAGCGTCTCGGCCGGAGGGAGATCCCACCAGAGATTCTGCTTCTGTCCCATCACGAGCGAGATGCGTCGCAGGAACGCGTGTTCACGCTGGAACGGATCGGTTCCGAGAACGCGAACCGTGCCGCCGGTCGGCGGAATCAGCCCCGACAGCATCTTCAGCGTCGTCGTCTTGCCCGCCCCGTTCGGGCCGAGAAATCCCACGATCTCGCCGGGCTCGATCAGCATCTCGAGACGGCTCACGGCATCGATCGTTTCGACCCGCGGCCGGAAGAATGCTTCGATGCTCGCGCGGAGCCCTTCGGCTTTCAGCCGGATCTCGAAACTCCGGCAGAGATCGCGCGCCTCGATGCAGAATTCCATGCTATGCCGGCTTGTTCCCGTCGTCGGGGTCGGGGGGAGTCGCCTTTGCCAGCTTCGCTTCCATCCGCTTGAGGGCCGAGGTCTTCGGCGGCGGCGGGAGGGGCGCGCCCGACTTGTCCTTCTGGCGCTTCTGGCCATGGACGTAGATGCGCATGAACCCCTCGACGTTGGAAAATATACCCATGAGAATATTCACTTCACGGTGCGTGGCGCGGGACCGGTTGATGAACGCCCGGACGAGCTGGAACAACCCGTCGGGATTCTTCGTCGGAAGGAAGTGGCACATCGTCAGCACCGATTTCATGTGGTCGAACAAGCGCTGCAGCTCCTCGAAGGTGGGGGGCTGCTCGAACGGATTGTTCGGGTCGGGACCCTTCTCGACGGGCTTCACGCCGAAATGCTGGTACAGTTCGTATGAAATGAGAAGCACGGCCTGGGCCAGATTCATCGAGGTGAAGTCGGGGTCGGTCACGATGTGCATCGTTCCCTGGCAGAACTGGAGGTCGTCCTTCGTCAGGCCCCACTCCTCGCGGCCGAAAAGAATCGAGACCGGCCCCTGGGGCAGCGTCGGGCGCACCTGCTCGAGCCCCTCCTGCACCGACATATGCGGTTCGTGATACTCGCCGTGCCGGTTCGACGTGCCGAGCACCAGCAGGCTGCCGGCAACGGCCTCGGGGATGGTGTCGACGATACGGGCCGAGTCGAGAATGTCGCGGGCGTGCAGCGCCATCTTGATCGCCTCGAGATTCAGTTCGCAGCCAGGCCGGACGATCACGAGATCGCGCAGACCGAAGTTCTTCATCGCCCGGCACACCGAGCCGACATTCATTGCGCCCTGGGGCTCGACGAGAACGATCCGGATATTCTTCAACAGCGGTTGCCTGGTCTTCATCGATTCACTTTCTTCTGCTCTTCCGGGGAAAAGAATGCCCGAAATCGGGTGACCGGTTTCGGGCAAAAAAAAATAGGCTTGGGCGGACTCGAACCGCCGACCCCCACGATGTCAACGTGGTGCGCTAACCAGCTGCGCCACAAGCCTTCGAACAGAGTGAAATTTACCACAGCGCCCCGCCGATGTCAACGGGTCCCCCAAAAAAAATCGCCAAACCTCCGTTCCGCCGTTGCCGAGACGGCCAGAATGCTGTATCATTGCGGCTCCATCGTCCGTCCCGTTCGTTCGACGTCATTCGCAGCAGACAGGAGGAGCCCATGAGCTCACAGATTCGCGTCCGGTTCGCCCCGTCCCCGACCGGCCACCTTCACGTCGGCGGCGCCCGCACCGCGCTCTTCAACTGGCTGTTCGCCCGCCACCAGGGCGGCACCTTCATCCTCCGCATCGAAGACACCGACGCCGAGCGCTCGAAGGACGTCTACACGAAAGCCATCCTCGACGGCCTCCGCTGGCTCGGCATCGACTGGGACGAAGGCCCCGACAAAGACGGCGGCCACGGTCCCTACTTCCAGACCCAGCGTCTCGACCTCTATCGCGCGGCCGTCGAAAAGCTCCTGAACGAGGGAAAGGTGTATCACTGCTTCTGCTCGCCCGAAACCCTCGCGGCCATGCGCGAAGACCAGATGTCTCGCAAGGAGGACCCGAAATACGACGGGCGCTGCTCGCGCCTTTCCCGGGAAGAGGTCGAAAAGCGGATTGCTGCCGGCGAAAAGTTCACCCTGCGCCTGCGCGTCGCGGCCGGTGAGAACGTCGCCTGGAACGACCTGACGAAGGGCGAGCTGTCGTTCGGCTCTCACCTGCTCGATGATCTCGTTGTCGTCAAATCCGACGGGTTCCCCACCTACAACTTCGCCGTCGTCGTCGATGACGCGCTGATGAAGATCACCCACGTCATCCGCGGCGAGGACCACATCTCGAACACGCCCAAGCAGATCCTGATCTACAAGGCGCTCGGCTATCCCGTCCCCCACTTCTCCCATATCCCCATGATTCTCGGTGCCGACCGGTCCCGGCTCAGCAAGCGCCACGGCGCGACTTCGGTCATCGAATACAAGGACATGGGCTTCGAGCCCGAAGCGTTTCGCAACTTCCTTGCCCTGCTCGGCTGGTCGCCCGAAACCGGCGCCGAGGTTCTCACGCGGGACGAGATGTTCCGCCTGTTCTCTCTCGACCGCGTCAGCTCCCATGGCGCCATCTTCAACATGGAAAAGCTCGCCTGGTTCAATGCCGAATACATCAAGCGCATGGACGGCGCGACGGTGCTCGACCGGTGCCGCCCCTGGCTCGCGAAGCTGCCGGGCTTCCCCGGCTCCTACGACCAGGCGCGGCTCGAGAAAATGGTCGGCCTCTACCGGGAGCGCATGAAAACGTTCAACGAGATCGAGTCCCAGATCGGCTGGTTTTTCGTCCGCCCCGCCGAGTTCGATGCGAAGGGACTCGAGAAGGCCGCAAAAATAGCTGATGGTATGTCTCTGCTTCGGGAACTGGGTGCCCGGCTCGCGGCGATGCCCGACTTTTCCGAAGCCCCCCTCGAGGCGTTGATCCGGGGCTTTGCCGAGGAAAAGGGAAAGAAAGCGGGCGATATCATTCACCTCTGCCGGCTTGGAATCAGCGGCAGGACAGCCACCCCGGGGCTGTTCGAGAGCATGGTCGTCCTCGGAAAAGATGAGACCATCGAACGCCTGAACCTGTTCGCCGCCAGGAACTGACCCTCACGATCCGATGAACGCCGCCCTCCGGGCTTTGCTTGCCTGTATCCTGGCCGCTCTGCTGGCTGCCGGCTGCTCGACCGTTCTGCGGGTGCCGCCGAAAATCGAGCCCGTCAGGCGGGTCGAGCTGATGATGGACACCATCGTCTCGATCACCGCCTACGGCGACCGGGAAACCGCCTCGCGCGCCGTCGAGGCCGCGTTCGGCCAGATGCGCGCGATCGAAGCCGCTGCCTCCTTCTACCGGCCGGATTCGGAACTCGCGCGGCTCAATGCCGGGCGGGCAGTCCAGCCGTCGGCCGCGTTTTCCCGGCTGCTCAAGCTCGCATCCGAAGGGTATTACCGGACGAACGGGGCGTTCGATCCGAGCTGCGCCGTTCTGGGCCGGATCTGGGGCTTCCATGACCGTCAGTTCCGGGTGCCGTCCGAAGAGGAGATCCGCGAAGCTCAGGCGCACACCGGATGGGACCGATGCTTCGTTCACGCCTCCGAGGCTGCCGCTCTGCCCCGCGGAGCGATCGCCCTCGCAACCGGCAGTCTGATCGATCTGGGCGGGATCGCGGGCGGCATGGCGATCGAGGCGGCTGCCGAGGCCCTGCGCGGGAACGGCTGCCGCACCTTCATCATCGATGACGGGGGCGACCTCTGGATGGAAGGCCGGAAGCCCGACGGCCGCCCGTGGAGAGTTGCCGTCAAAGCCCCTGACCGGCCCGGAAGCATTGCCACGATCGAAGCCGATCAGCCGGTGTCGGTTTCCACATCCGGGGATTACGAGAGGTTTTTCGAGGTCGACGGACGCCGGTTCGCCCATGTCTTCGACGTGCGCTCCGGGCGGCCGGCCGAGGCATTCCGCTCGGTGACCGTGATCGCCAGCACCCCTGTCGACGGGGATCTCCTCAGCACGGCCCTTTTCGCCATGCCCGCGGCGGATGCCCGTGCTTTCGCCACACGGGAACACATTCCGGCCCTGATGTTTCCGGCATCGGGCCCGGTCTGGCTGACGCCGGCAGGGGAGCGATGGTTCCGGATCGCCCAGCCATGAAGCCGGTGCCGTTCCTCACGCGGGGGGATCTTCTCTTGCTGCTCGGCGTCGCCGCCGCCTCGCTTGCGCTCTTTTTCCTGCATCAACTGCCTCGGGCCGCCGCTCGAGGTGGTGATGGCCTGGTCCGGGTCTCGATCGCCGGCTCCGGGCAGGTCGGGGAATGGCTGCCGGCCGGTGCCCGTGCGGCCCGTGTCCGGGGACGTCTCGGGGAGATGGTGGTCGAGACCGCGGAGGATGGCTCGGTGCGCGTCGTCTCCTCGCCCTGTCCCGGCCAGATTTGCGTCGGACAGGGCTGGACGCATGCCGGAAGCAGCATCGTCTGCGTGCCGAACGGGGTGGTTCTCACCCCAGAGCCGCCGGCTTCGGCCGATGGGGCATCCGAGCCCGACGGGATCACACGATGAACCAGACGAATGTTGCGAATCTGCCGCAGATGACGCTTCAAAGGGAAGTGGTTTCGGAAGCCCTGTCGCGCGTGGTCCTGCTCGGCGTGCTCACCGCCGCCGCATCGGCCATCCAGATCGCCGAATCCCCGCTTCCGAGGCTGCTTCCGTGGCTCAAGCCCGGCCTCTCGAATGCGCTGCTGTTGTTCGCGGTGATCCGACACTCGCCCGGCTTTGCCCTGAGCCTCGTTGCGGGCCGGACGATCGTGACCGGCATGCTGCTCGGCACCCTGTTCACCCCGGCCGGACTCCTGTCACTGCTCGGCGGCGGTTCGGCCGCGGCGGCGATGCTGCTGTGCCGCCGGCTCGGCCGCGGCCGTGGCGGTTTGGCCGGCATCAGTGTGGCGGGCGCCGTCGCCCACAACGCGGCCCAGCTTGGAGGGGTTGCGTTTTTTGCCGGCGAAGGATTACCTGTATTCCTGCATCTGTCCCTGATGCTCGGGGCGGCCATCCCTTCGGGGCTTCTGGTCGCCGGACTGGCACACCAGCTCCTGAGGAGGACGTCATGACGGCCCGAAGCTCGCTTCCAGCGCTCTATCTCGCATCCCAGTCGCCCCGCCGGCGCGAAATCCTGGCCGATCTCGGCATCCCCTTCACCCTGCGCGCATCCCCCTATCAGGAGTCTACCGGGGACGTGGTCGGCCTCCTTCCCAAGGAACAGGCGGCGCGGCTGGCCGGTCTCAAGGCGTTCCATGCCGCGAAGGGGCTCGAAGAGGGGATCGTGATCGGTGCCGACACCATCGTGGTTCTCGACGAGCACGTTCTCGGCAAGCCTCGCGACCGCGACGACGCGAAACGCATGCTCGGCATGCTGTCGGGAAGGAGCCACCGGGTGATCACCGGCCTTTCCCTCGTCGAGGCCGATACGGGCCGCACCGTCACCCACGCCGAGATCACCCATGTCGTGTTCAAGCTGCTTTCGGAACGCGAGATCACGGACTATATCGACTCGCCTGAGCCGTATGACAAGGCCGGCGCCTATGCCATCCAGGGCATGGCCTCGCTGTTCGTCGAGCGGATCGAGGGTTGTTACTTCAACGTCGTCGGCTTCCCCGTCGTCGCGTTCGGCAACCTGATGAAACATATCGGGGTCGATATCATGGATTACGTCGGGAAGACGGGGAAGAAGCCCCGATGAGAATCGCCGTCTATCCGGGCAGCTTCGACCCCTTCACGAACGGGCATCTCGACATCCTCAACCGGGCGGCGAAGCTGTTCGATTACGTCATCGTGGCCGTTCTCGTGAACCCCGAGAAAAAATGCCTGTTCACCCCCGAACAGCGCGTCGACATGATCAACGCGGTGCTCGGCGAGAGCGAGAACGTCCGGGCCGTCCATTTCCACGGGCTGCTCGTCGACTTTTGCCGGCAGGTGCATGCCTGCGCCGTCATCCGAGGCCTGCGGGCCGTTTCCGATTACGAATACGAGCTTCAGCTCTTCTCAATCAACAAACAGCTCGCCGTTGATATCGAGACCGTGTTCCTCATGTCCTCGACCCAGTATTCGTTCCTCAGCTCGAGCATCGTGAAGGAGGTTGCGCGGTATGGAGGCGACGTCTCCACGATGGTGCCGCAGGGGGTGGATGCAGCCCTTCGAGGGCTGTTCCGGAGCGGCGGGGGCACGAAGAAGTGACGAGCGGGGATTGTTTGGTATACAATGGAAGGAGAACCGAGTTCGAAGGGTGACCGATGAGAATCCTGATCGTCGATGATGAACCGATGTTGCGCGACATCATGCGCGAACTCGTCACGATGCGCGGCCACGAGGCGTTTCTTGCCGTCGATGGAAAGGACGCTCTCGAACAGTTCCAGAAGGAAAAGCCCGACCTCGTCATTTCGGATATCGTGATGCCGCGCATGGACGGGCTGAAATTTCTCTCCGAGATCCGCGCGATCGACCAGGACACCCTGGTCGTAATGACGACCGGGCTTGGAAAAGAAGAGTTCACCCTCGAGGCGCTGCGGCTGCGCGCCAACGATTTCATCAAGAAGCCGATCGAGCCGAGCATTCTGTTTCCGCTGCTGGATAAATATGCCGGCATCGTCGAGTCGCGCTCGAGGCTCAACGAGACCCTGAACTTCTGCACCCGCCGCTCAAGCACGATGAAGATCGGCAACCGCATGGAGATGATCCCCATGATCGCCCAGCGGCTGATTCTCGACACGAACGAGATGATCCCGCACGATCAGCGGCTGGGCCTCAAGATCGCTCTCGTCGAGCTTATAGCGAACGCTATAGAACACGGCAACCTCAACATCACCTGCGAGGAGAAACAGCGGTCGATGGAGGAGAGCCTCGACGGCATCGAGAAGCTCCGCGAGGAGCGGCTGAAAAACGAGGAGCTTGCCCGGCGGAGCGTGACCATCGAGTTCATGATGGACCAGGAGTCGTGTGAATGGATCATCACCGACGAGGGGCATGGCTTCGATTTCAACGCGCTGCCCAACCCCCTCGACCCCGAGAACCTGGCCCAGCCCAACGGCCGCGGGATTTTCCTGGCCCGACTGAACTTCGAGCAGCTTGAGTTCGTCGGCAAGGGTAACGTCGTGCGCGTGCGCAAACAACTGCCGCGCCACGGCCCAAAAAACGGCAACGGCGCTTCCTGATCCGCGAAGCATTCCCCTGACTCCGGATATTCTCCCGGGCCTGCAGAAGAGACACACCCGAAGACGTGTGACATTCAAAAAAACACCGGATCATCCGCGGAAGATGATCCGGTGCTGTTGTTCCTGGAACGGGATTATTGCTGGGCCGTCGCCGCTCCTGCCTTCATCTCGCGCAGCTTGTCGGCGTAGAAGGGGGACATCCCGCGCAACTTCTCGACGATCGGGGGCAGCGCCGCGAGGGTGTGATCGATCTCGGCGTCGGTGGTGTACCGCGACAGCGAGAAGCGCACCGAGCCGTGGGCATAGGTGAAGGGAACCTGCATCGCCATCAGGACGTGGGACGGCTCGAGGCTGCCGCTCGTGCAGGCCGAGCCGGAGCTGGCCGCGATCCCGGCGGCGCTGAGATGGAGCAGGATCGCCTCCCCCTCGATGAATTCGAAGCCGAGGTTCGTCGTGTTCGGCAGCCGCCACTGGGGGTTGCCGTTGATGTGGGTGTATGGGATTGCGTCGAACAGCCCTTTTTCAAGCCGGTCCCGCTGCTTGCGAAGCCGGTTGTTCTCGTCGAACATCGCATTGATGGCGACCTCGCAGGCCTTGCCGAGGCCGACGATATACGGGGCGTTCTCGGTGCCGGCCCGCCGGTTCCGCTCCTGGTGGCCGCCGAGCATGAACGGCGAGATGCGGGTGCCGCGCCGGACATACAGGATGCCGATGCCCTTCGGGGCGTGCAGCTTGTGGCCGGAGATCGACAGCAGGTTGACCGGCATTTTTTGCATATCGAGAGCTATTTTTCCAGCGGCCTGGACGGCGTCGGTGTGGAACGTGACGCCCTTCTCGGCGCAGATCTTCGCTATCTCGTCGATGGGAAACAGCGTCCCCGTCTCGTTGTTCGCGGCCATGACGGTCACGATCGCCGTGTCGGGGGTGATCGCCGACTTCAGCTCGTCGAGGTTCAGGTTGCCCTGCTTGTTGACGCCGAGCTCGGTGACCCGATACCCTTTTTTGGCCAGATACCGGCAGACGTTGAGCACGGCGGGGTGCTCGACCTTCGTCGTGATGATGTGCCGCTTGTCGGGCTGGGCCTCGCAGACGCCACGGATCGCGTGGTTGTCCGACTCGGTGCCGCACGAGGTGAACACGATCTCTTCGGGCTGCGCGTTCAGGAGCGCGGCGACCTGGGAACGGGCGGTGTCGAGATGCCGGGCGACCTGGCCGCCGAAGAGATGCATCGAACTCGCGTTTCCGTACAGATCATTGAAGAAGGGAAGCATCGCCTCGAGAACTTCGGGAGCGACGCAGGTGGTGGCGTTGTTGTCGAGATAGACGTTCCGCGCGGGAACGGACATGGGGGACCTCCCTGGCTGTGAGCCTTAATCCTGCTGCTGGACGACGACGATATCCGGCGACACCTTCCGGCGCAGGGTCTCCTGGACCATGAACTGGAGCGTCGCGGTGGAGCTGACGCAGTGGGCGCAGGCGCCCTGCAGCCGCACCGTCACGGTGATCCCGTCGATGTCGATCAGCTCGATGCCGCCGCCGTCGGCCTGAAGGTGCGGGGCGATCTCGGTCTCGATCACTTTCGTGATCAACTGCATCCGCTGGATGTTGGTCAGCTTCTTCGGCGCCGCGCCTTCGGAAGCAGGTTTGCCGCTCCCCGTGACGCGGGCGAGCACCATCTCATCGAGGATCCGCTTGATGTCCGGCAGACAGCCGCCGCAGCCGCCGCCGGCCTTGGTGTAGTTGGTGACCTGTTCGACCGTGGTCAGATGGTTCTCCTCGATCACCTGCCGGATTTTCTTCTCG
>JAKQOH010000029.1 GCA_029565415.1 Candidatus Rifleibacteriota bacterium
GGATTACGACGGTGACGGGCGCTACGGCGGATTCGTTTCGACGATCATCAATCCCAACCCTTCGACCGACCAGACGAACCCCGGAACGATCCGGTATCACTGGCGCATCTGGATGGTCGCTCGACAAACGGGCAAAGACAACACCGGAAAGCCCATTTTCGAGCCCCTGTCCCCCGCGGAACCGATGTCGGAGTCGGTTGCCGGTTCGTATTTCAACTGGTTCTACACCCCCATCGGCGGAAAGTTCATCATCACGTGCCGTGTCGATTACGACTGGTATGACTATACGCTCGTTCCCTTCGGCACCACGATCACGAAGTTCCTCTCCAATCCCGGAAACGCCTTGAAGACGGGAACGAAGGCCGTTCCGAGCTCAGGCGGCAGCAAACTCCTCCATGAGCCCTCCACCAGCCAGCTCGATCAGATCATGAACACAACTGATTTCACGTTCATGAAATCGTCGGAAGCCAGCTACAAGAACACCATCCTCGGAAACGACAGCAACCGGGAATACCATGCCGTTGTCTCCACGGTCGTCACCGACAAGGAACCGCCGGTTCCCCTGGATCCCACGGAAATCGCTCGTGTCCAGCGCTGCGACAAGGCGGGCAACAACCCCCTGACGTCGACCCACTGGTATCCCCAGACTGCCGGCGTGATGAACCCCGGCGACGGTTTCCACGGCATCCGAGTCGGCACCGAGTATCACTGGCGAATGGACGTGGCTTCGCAGGCCGTTTTTTTCCAGCCTCTCGAAAAGGCACTCAATGCCGCCAACTATAATTTCATCGCCAACAAACTGACCAATCCCAAGGAAACCGCATACTATGTAAACAGCGACCCTGAATTCCAGTTCGACAAGACCGGTGACGATCTTAGATGGGTGTCCGGATCGACGCCGACCATCGAAGCCTATCTCAAGTATCCCGTGCCTCCGATGTCCGGCGGGAAGCCCACCTACGTGAAACACAATCTCCTCTCCGACAGCACGATGGTTCCCAGCCAGAATTTCGCCTACTTCACGACGAAAGCGAATCTTCCGCCAACCGACCCGTTCGAAGCGGAACTGGTCATCGAGATGAGCCAGATGTTCCAGTATGACATGCGCATCTACGGCACGATCAATGGCGTCAAGCGACTTCTCGGCAAGGTTCCCAACCTGCCCAAGAAACTGACCATCACGGCAAAAACGAAGGTTCTCATCATCGACACCGTTTCGCCGGTCGTTGCCTTCAACAAAACGACCCCGACCCAGCTGTATGGTCTGACCGGTCGCGTTCTCGAGTCGGGAACGAACGGCAACCCGTCGTCGATCCAGTTCCAGGTCACCGACAACGACCCCTGGGACGGCGTTTCCGGCATCACTTCCCACGCGAAATATTCTTCTTCGAATATCCTGGCGAACAAGACCACCATCACTAACTACTACGGTAAAGCCGGATCGGCGTATTACAATCTCAAACCGGTCTTCAACACCTCGAACCGCGGCGTTCAGCTGTATTGGAACATCGCAAGCGTGAACGGCAGCCGACAGGTTTCTCTCTCCACGAACCCGTACAAGCCGAGCTACGGCTCTTTCAGTCCCGGCACGGGGCTCGGAACGCCCAGCGTCACCAGCACGAAGGATCCGACGACGAGCACCTACTACTCGGCCCTGGATTTCACCGTGCCGCTCTCCGGCTTGAACAACGGAAATCCGATAAATCTTCCGAAATATTATGCCAACAATTCACCGAACTACGAGCCGTACAAATTCTGGGTCAGTTCGCGCGACTGTTCGGGCAACGAATCGCTGGATGCCCTGTTGAACCTCGTCATCCACATGAAGGACGACATTCCTCCCGATCCGTATGCGATCTGCCAGGAGTTCAAGAACGGCACCTTCGCCCGCTTCCCGACCAACGCCACCCTCGCCAACGACGATCAGTTCGAGAACAACTTCCGGGCCGCGACCTCCTTCAACCAGACCTTCGTCTCGCGCGGTAACTGGATGCCGGAGTCCCCCGGTAGCAACAAGACCAACGAAATCTGGGACGGCGGCAACACTGGATTCCAAGCACTCTGGTCGGTAAGCGATACAATCTCTGCCCTTCCCGAAACGATGATGAACTCGACCGTCACCCCCGCAACGATGCAGGTCGAGGACAACGTCGAAGTACTGATGCGGGTCGGAGCCTCCGACAACTCGGGCGCCGCGACGGCCAAACTGACCTTCCGGTATTTCGACATCAACAAGGCCGAACAGGCCCAGTCCACCGGCTCTTCGACCTTCACTCTGCCCGGCATCTCGGCAACCGCGATGACCTCGGCTCAGTCCTCGACCAGGGCCGTCTTCCGCGAAGGCACTTCCGTCAAGTTCCCCATGGCGATCCCGATAAGCATCCGCACGGTGGACGACGCGCGCAACTGGGACAAGTATACCGCCTGCAATATCAGCAACGGCACGTGGAGCTGGGGCCCCATGATCAAGGGTGGAAACGCCCCGAACAGGCGGTTGTTCAGGACAACCCTCCCCGTGTATGGTTCGGAACTCACCATCAGAACGATCGAAAGCGGTGTCCGGACCCCAGGCAAGTGAACCTCGTTGGCCTTCCCGGCGAATCGCCGGGGAGGCCTGGGGTTCTCGTGAAGACACGATGATCCAGTTTCCCCGGAGACATTCATGAACAGCATTCTGCCACACAGGCCTCGAACGGGGTTCACTCTCGTCGAAGTCATCATCGCCACGATGGTTTTTTCCCTCTTCCTAGGAGGGTTGTTCTCTCTGTACCGTATGGGTAGCGGAATGTTCCAGGCGGGAAGCTGGAAACTACAGAAACAGAAAGATGCCGAACGATTTCTCGCGAGCCTGAAAGAACGGCTCGAGCAGGCATCGCATGCGGCAGTCGTGAATCCAGCCGGCTCGCCCCAGCTCGCGGAATCGCTTTCCCAGATCGGGTTCGTGGGCGGCACCATCACCCGCGCGGCTCTTGGGGCCAATACCCGAAGGTTGCTTCTGTTCACCATTTGCAAACCGAGCATTGCCGGAGCATCCGGCCTTCTGCTGTATAACGGTGTGCGTGCGCTCCCGACCCCCGGTCAGCCTGGCCTTTTCAATCTCGAAATGATTTCGACCACCAATCCCAATCATGCCTTTTTCACGGGCACGCCATTCAATTATTTCACCAACGGCACCCCCGACCTCACCAAGTTCAACCAGGTGGGCGGCCCCACCCCTGGCGACTTCCGTCTTGGCGGGAATCCGAACATTGTCGATGTCTCAGAAATCGCCAACATGACAATCCAGCGCACGGGCCTGGCGTCGGAAAGCCTTTTGAGCATCACGCTCGAGTTCAAACATCCGAATCCGCGGCAGGATAAAACCCGTGTCGTCCAGCGCATCGTCAGCAGGCTCGAGATTCCAGCCGCTTCTTACACCCTGGGAGGCCTCTGATGACTCCAACCGTTTGCAGGACCACCCATGGCGTCACGCTGACGGAGGTCATGCTCGCCGTGGTCATCCTTGCCCTGTCGTTTCTGCCGATCATCGGCGTCATGGGTGCTTCCGTCAAGGCAACGACGAAAGAGGATTCGCTCAACCGGGCCATGAATCTCTGCCAGGAAAAGCTGAACACCAGTCTCCAGTTTCCCTTTCACCATTTCGATCTGAATCTCGGAGTCGAGATCAACTCGACGATCGCCACGCCCGGACTCACCCTGACGCTTGGCGATGAGACCATCGAGGGTGTTACGTATACCTCGGCATTGACCGTAAGTGATCGGCCAGGAAGCTTTCTGATTCCGGTTCGAAATCTCGACGTCGGGAATCCGGACGATCCGAAAACATGGACGTTTACTGACACGACGGTCAATTATGCCAACCTGGTTCACACCCACAAATTGAAAGTTGCCTGGAAGAACAAAGGCGATTCGACCGAGAAGTTCTACACGCTGGTTACGTTTCGCGCAAAGTTGAGCGAAGACTGATATGCAAGACACCTCAATACATATTTCAAACGGCAGACAGGGAACAGCCATCGTTCTCGCGCTGGTTTTTGCCACGATTCTGCTGCAGCTCGCCATCTCGTACAGCGGCCTTATCGGTCAGACGCGGCCCCAGACCGAACTCATAGACGAACGGGTCCGTCTGCATTACCTCTCAAAGGGACTCACGGAGATCGCCCTTCTCAAATTCCAGAAATTTCCCTCAGACTTTTACAACTGCTGGCGGCATCAGGCTTCGACATCGGCAAACGTCTCCTTCTGGCTCGACACGAACGGTCCGCTGGCGCGGTATACGATCGAAGCTCCCGAGATGAAGGAATACAAGACGACGGGATTTTCTGAGTCCACATCCTCGTTCAACACCAGGCCTATCTGCTTCAATCTGACGGAAATGCGCCTCATGACGTCGAACCGATGGAACGTCGAGGTACTGCAGATCAAGGCCAACGCGCATTATACGACCCGGTCCGGAAAGGCCATCAATGTCGATGCGATCCGGACGGTACGCACGGAGCGTGTGACGCTCAGATAGCGGCTTTCTGTTCTTCAACGGCCGGCGCGCGTTGTTTCATGCGAAACATCGTCGCAGGAAGCCTGCCATCACAAAGATTCGACGGGTGCCGCAAACCAGTTTTTCACGCGCGTCACGGATTTGATGACGTGCGTCTTCTGCTCCATTTCGAGGGTGAGGCGGGGGCGCTTCGCCGGCTCGCGGGCGTTCAACCAGGCGATCAGCGGGCCATATTTCACGGTTCCGTCCTCGACCGCGATGTGGTCGTCTTCGGAGCCGAGGTTGTCGTGGAGATGGCACTCGAACATCCGGTTTCCAAGGCGTTCGAGCCATGTTTTCATCGCCGTCTGCGAGAACAGGTTGAAATGGCCCGTGTCGAAACAGACGCCCGCGACCTTTTCCGGATACGGTTCGATGAGCGCGGCGAGATCACCGGGACAAGCATCGTAAATGTTTTCGAACGCGATGCGCAGCCCGGCCTTTTCGGCATGGGCCATCACGGTATCGAGTGAGGGACGGGCCCGGTCGAACCAGTGCGAGAAATTCTTTCCGAGGACGTAGGGCCCGAAACCGGGGTGAACGACGATCTGGTCGGCGCCGAACCGCTTCGCGAGATCGATCGACCAGTTGAGCCGGTCGAGACTGACCGAGCGGATTTTCGGATCGTGGGCACCAAGGTTGAGGTCGAAGAAGGGGGCATGCCAGATCGGCTTGAATTTTCGCGACGCGATTTCGCCCTGGAGCGCGTCGAAAGCCTCCGGAGCCGTCGAATCGATGTCCTCGCCGGAAAAATACAGCTCGGGCTGGAGTCCCTGGATGGCCAGAAAGTCGAGTTCCTCGGCTTTCATGTGGCGATAGGAAAGGTTCACATAGATCGTCGGAACTGTCATGATTTTTTCTGGCCTTCGCCTTCCTCGGGGATTATCGCTTCGTCCACGAGCATGACCGGAATATCTTCCTTGATCGGATACCGGCGTCGGCAGGAGGTGCAGTTCAGGGTGTCCTTCGCCGTATCGTGAACGATCTCTCCATGGCAGGCCGGGCAGGCGAGAATCTCCAGAAGTTCTTTCTTGATCGGCATGAACAGCTCCTTTCCGAGGTCCGAAATGTGGGCAACAGTATAGACGCCCTCCCCCGAAAATTCAACCCGCCGCCTGAATTCTTTCCCCCAGACAATTTCTGGAGGCGTGAGTAGTGGCGAAAGAAAGCCAATCGTGGATCGAGCGCGATGAACCGCGATGATATGACATGGCACTTCCCGTTCTGGTATAGTGGCAGCGTGAAGAAGACATCACCCCACGGCGTGACGGAGCGCCGCTGTTCGTTTGCAACACCGCTCGCCCAGCTTCAGCATTTCGATCGGAAGTTCCGGCTCGGCGCCGATATCGATGCGGTTCTCGAGGCCTGTTCGGCCGAGCAGAAAGATCTCACCGATGCCACGGAGGCAGTGTTCAAATGCCTTGCCCGGCATCTGAACCCGACCCTCGCGTTTCTCCGCAGCTTCGACGAGCATCTCGAGATGGCAACCTTCACATACGGCTGTCTCCGGGAACTGCTGGAGCAGTCGGTCCCAGACCTGTTCGAGATAGCCGAGCCGACGACGCGCATCACGCCCGCCCTCACCTGGTTCGCAGTTCCGCTCGACATGTCGGGCGAGACGGTGGGCGTGCTCGGCATCGCCTATCAGATCGGAACGGATCTCCTTCCCGCCGACCATCTCCTCGATCTTCTCGACACGGTCGCGGAAGAGCTCGACAGCTACTTTTTCACGATCCGGGACAACCGGCGTAAGCACCTGTTCATTCTCGAGCTCCAACAGGCACTGATGAGCAGCATTCCCGCCAGGAATAGCGATGCCCTGGTGAAGAGCCCGAGAATCAACACCAATCCGAGGAGGAACTCGATGTACGGGAGGGTAAATGCGTAGGGAAGCACGAGAGCCCTGGGAAGGTAGGTGCCGTCGAACTCCTGGAGAATCCATTTTGCGAATCCGATGGGACCCGGGCCCAGAAATTTGCCTACGGCAGCAAAAAGAAACAGCACCCCCAGAGCCAGCCTCAACAGAAATCCCGCAACGCTCTCTGGGGACAGACCTTGTGCTACATGTTCTGTGTCCCGCATTGTTGAACCTCCTCCTGCTTCTGCGCCCTTTTGCACAAGCCTAACACGCGGAACGGAGGAATTCACTCCCCTGATTGATGCCCGTTGCACTCCATGCGGCTGATAACGGCCTTGGCGAACGATTCGGTTGTGCCTTGTCCTCCGATATCCGGGGTGATTT
>JAKQOH010000183.1 GCA_029565415.1 Candidatus Rifleibacteriota bacterium
TGTTGAATTCTTCCCGGGTCTGCCGGTCGAGGTCTTTGCGATCCACGACGAAGAGGCATTTCTCGATATCCGGATTATCCTTGAGGAGCGTGGAAGCCTTGAAGGAGGTGAGTGTTTTTCCGCTGCCGGTGGTATGCCAGATATAACCGTTGCCGCAGTTCTGATGGATGCAGTCCACGATGGCCTTGACGGCGTAGATCTGATACGGCCGCATCATCAGAAGTTTCTGTTCACTGGAAATGAGCACCATGTATCGGCTGATCATCTGGCCGAGGGTGCATTTGACGAGGAATGTGTCGGCGAAACCGTCGAGATGGGTGATTTTCTTGTTATCCACGCCGGCGAACTGATAAATGGGCAGGAAGCGCTCTTCGGCGTTGAAGGCAAAATGGCGGGCGTTGTTGTTGGCGAAGTAGTAGGTGTTGTCGCGATTGCTGACGATGAAGAGTTGGATGAAGCAGAGGAGCGTGCGGGTGTAGCCGTTGCCGGGATCGTTCTTGTACTGGACGATCTGCTCCATGGCCCGTCGCGGGTTGATGCCGAGGGTCTTCAGCTCGATCTGCACGGTGGGAACACCATTGATGAGAATCATGACGTCGTAGCGGTGGTGGCTGTTGTCCGTATTGATCCGGAGCTGCTTGACGACCTCGAAGGTGTTCTTGCACCAGTCACGAATGTTGACCAGGGTGTAGTTCAGCGGCGTACCGTCCGCGCGTGTGAAACTGTTGCGTTCGCGTAGAATGCGGGCGGCGGTGAAAACGTCCTGCGTGATGATCTCTTCGAGTAAACGGGAGAATTCGCCATCGGTGAGGCGGACGTGGTTGAGGGTTTCGAATTTTTCGCGGAAGTTTTTCTCCAGGTCAGCGCGGTCACGGATGTCTGGGCGGTACTCGTATTTGCTCACATTCCCGGGGTAGATATTTCTGCACCATGAATTATCTCGCTGTACAAATTCGGAAGACCCAGAAGTTCGAGCACTTCAAGATGTTCGGGCTTGAAGAGTTCGAGTCGGGCCTGTCTTTGGCCTCGAAAATTCGCTGCAATATAACCGATATTCTGAAACAGGCTCATGATCCCGTTCGTGGTCGGCGTTTCCGTTCGGTAATAGGCATGAGGGCATTTCCCTCCCCTTCGCGCAAGACTTCGTCGCAGTTCCCGCTGTATCAGCGCAGAGATCATCAGGGCAACGAGGTAGACAAACCCAAGAACCTAGATTCGCGATGGCCGCTTGAGAAAGATCGGTGCAATGGCTGCGGGCCCTTTGAGCCACTTGAACGCGCTCTCTACGACCCATTGCTCTTTATAACTTGCCAGCATGCGCTCATCACTGAGCTTTCGGCGATCTGTGATATTCGTGACCAGAACGAACATGTTATCCGGAGAAAAGCCCTGAGAGAGCGATTCCTTCGGCTTGGGCTCCGCTCGAATCACGAAACCACGAATCATCTCCGGTGGCCCCTTGGGGCGCCCACGGCCACGCTTTGCCGGAACCTCACCTTCACTCACCGAGATCTCGACTTCATGATACCGAAGGTTCAGCGTCGCGATCTTTTCCCGGGCAACTTTTTCCGCGTCAGGCTGGCAGGCATAAACTTCCTTCTTCCAGGTTTCGATGAGCTTGTCGATCTTCCCACGCTCCTCATCCCGCCTGGACGCATCGATTTCAGCCTTTCTCCGTGCCAGTTCCTCCGAATGGACCACAAGATATCGCCACATCGACATGCGCTCTTCGCCGGTGTCCGTCTGCCAGCCATGCGGAATGATGTAAGATATGCCATGATATTGATACCCGGATTCGCTGGTATGAAGAAGAACGAGGTCATCCTTGGAGGCGCTTTCACACAGCTTGCGTTGCAAGGAGAAGTTTTCCGGCAGCAGGGTCAGAATCGAAAGCTCCCGTTCCAAAGCCATCTGCATCGTCTCGTAGGTGCACAGCTTGCAGTCGGCCACCATCACGGACCCACGCATCTCGGAAAACGCCTGTTCGAGTTGCCTGAGGTGCCATCGGAATTCTTCATTGTCAGAACTGTTTCCATCGATCATTCGCCCCAGCAGCGGCACCCCGTCTTCATTTACCGACATACTGAACATGAACTGCTTGAGATCGGGGCGATGGTCCTTGCTATGCCCTCTTCTGGCGCGGAGGCCGAAGGGGAAGCCAACTTCATCCTCGTATGCTCCATAGACCTTGAGACTCGTCGAGTCGATATGCATTCTCTTGGTTTCCAGATGATAGCCGCGAATCGCGTTGAGAGCCAGATTCCCAAAAAGCCCTTCATGGGCTTCATACAAGGCATCGAGACTTTGGCCAAGCCGGGTATCGTTGAAGTGTTCGGCCTGAATTCCAGAGCGCTGGAAGATCTTGTCCAGATCGTAGCCCTTGAGGATTCCAGAGACGTTCACGAGGGCGTGATTCTCTCGAAGAATCGAAAGAACGAGGGCCTCGATGCATTCCCCATGAGAAACATGGTTCTGGCAGTGCATCGGAACCGCGTTATCGATGGTTTCACGAACTTTCAGCTTCCGCAGAAATTCTGCAATGATCGGAAACCCACCCAGTCGGCCCGAAGAAACCTTGATCTCATCAAGAGGAATGCTCGACTGCTCCATCGACATGCATGCCACCTCCCTGGCCCACTGGCCAAGAGAAGCGTAGCAGGGTGTTACAAATCGTACAAGAGCAGAATCGAAAAACGAATAATTCATGGTACAATCATCCCAACCCCGGGAATGTCAGGTATTTGAGGTCGCCCAGCTTGGCGATCAGTTCTTGTTCTATTTCTTGCTCAATCATTCGCCACCCTTTGGATCGCTTCGTTTTTCCGAGGGAGAATCCCAGTTCGCTGACGTCCGATTATATCCCTCTTCATTTCCCATTTCCATCGACTTGAACCATTCACCCGACCTTCAAACGAACCCATACAACGTAAGCGGATAATTAACCCCATCTTTTGTTGAGGGTTGGCGGGTGTCATCATGATCGTCATCTTCAGTTTCGAGGTGATGATCATGAGAGCGGTTGACTCGCAAAACGATGAGCTCCGGCGATATTGGCAATCCCATGTATCCGCCTGGCGCAAGAGTGGCCTTTCCCGGCAGGCGTATACCCGACAGCATGGGTTGTATAGAAACGCCCTTCGATACTGGGGCGGAAAATTTCCGGTTGAAACGGTTGACGCGTCTGCCTGCGGTGAACGACGGCACTTCGCAGCATTGCAGGCGGGGGGCAATACCCGTCACTCGCCTTCCGCCGAAGTGAAATTTGTTCCTGTCGCCCGGGTTTATCGGGCGAAGAGCGAAAGCGTCTCTCCCGGGAAGCTCGTTCTGCGAGTCGGCCGCCGGTTCCGCATTGATGTGCCCGAACATTTTTCGCCGACCAGCCTTGCAAGCCTCGTTCGCACGCTCGAGAAACTTGCATGATTACCCTGGGAGGCGGGGCAAAAGTTTTTCTCGCCCTCGGCGCCACGGACATGAGAAAAGGGATCGACGGCCTCGCCCTGCTCGTCGCGAAGCACCTCGGAGGCGATCCATTTTCAGGCGACGTTTTCGGCTTTTGCAATCGTCAGCGGTCGACGATCAAGATGCTGGTCTGGGAACGGAACGGCTTCTGGGTTTTCCACAAGCGGCTCGAACGACAAAGATTCCGCTGGCCTCGTTCCGATGCGGACGTGCTGGAAATCGAACCTCGCGAACTGAACTGGCTTCTCGACGGCCTCGACCCGACGCGGGTAAAGGGGCATGGCAGGTTGGAATACTCGAAGATTTTCTGAGCAAAACATTTGTATTATATCTAGAAATATGTTATCATGCTTTTCATGATGAACCGAACGGCGACACCTACGGCGATTGATATTCGTCGCGAGTATGAGGAGCTGCAAAGAGCTCATGAAGAGCTGAAATGCCGACATGCCCTGGAGATAGCGGAGCTTGAAGAGCAGGTGCGCCTTCTCCGGAGCATCCTCTATGGGAAATCCTCTGAAAAGAAGTCTTTCGATGGGCCCACTGCGGAACAGCCGTTTCTGCCCTTCGACGAGGTGGAAGCCACGGCCGGAGCATTGCCCCAGGCTGCCGAAGAAGCAAACGCCCCCGATGACCGCCCGCGCAAGAAGCCGGGCCGCAGGCCCCTTTCGGCGCATCTGGAGAGAGTCGACAAGAAGTATGATCTTCCCGACGATCAGAAATTTGCGCCGTGTGGTTGCCCTCTGATCTGCATCGGAACTGAGGTCACCGAGCGCCTGAACATCATTCCCGCGAAAATTCAGGTTGTTCGGGAAACTCGCTATAAATATGCCCCAGGATGCGACTGTGAGATCCCGGAAAACGCCCCCGGCGAAGTCCGCATCGCCCCGTTGCCGCCGCAGATCATTCCGCAGGGAATTGTGACTCCCGGTTTGCTCGCGCACGTCGTGACCGCCAAGTATGTCGACGCCATTCCGCTGTATCGCCAGGAACATCAGTTCATGCGGCTGGGCCTCGATATAACGAGAGGAACCCTGGCCTCGTGGGTAAGACAGACGGCGCAGGCCTGCGTGCCGATTTTTGATCTGATCTCAAGGGAGGTGCGCGCCGGGCCCGTCATACACATGGATGAAACCCCCGTGCAAGTGCTGAGAGAGCCGGGACGGGCAAATACGACCAAATCCTACATGTGGGTGTGCCGCGGAGGGCAGCCCGGTCGACCTGCGGTCATATTCCGATATTATCCGACCCGCTCGGGCAGGGTCGCCGACGAGATGCTGGCCGATTACCGCGGATATTTGCATACCGACGGATATATCGGCTATGAGGCCGTCGGCCTGCGCGAAGGAATTCGCCATCTCGCGTGCTGGGCTCATGTGCGCAGGAAATTCGTCGAGGTCGAGAAAGGCACCAAAGGCAGTCTCAAAGCCGGCATTGCGAAGGAAGTGCTCGATCTCATCGGAAAACTCTATCTGATCGAAGACCAGGCGCGGGATAATGGGCTTTCTCCGGACGAGGTGGTCGCCCTTCGCGAGAAAGAAAGCCGGCCGAAACTCGAAGAAATCAAGCGGATCCTGGATCGATACGCAAGCATGACGCCGCCGAAAAGCCTGCTCGGCAAGGCCATCACGTATGCTTTGAACCTCTGGCCGCGGCTGACGATCTTTCCGGAAAACGCGAATCTGCGCCTGGATAACAACCCTGCCGAGAATGCAATTCGCCCCTTCGCCGTCGGCCGCAAAAACTGGCTATTCTCAGGATCACCCCGCGGCGCCGATGCCAGCGCCACCCTCTACTCGATCATCGAAACGGTCAAAGCAAATAATATCGAGCCGTATACCTATCTGAGACTTCTTTTTACGGAAGTCCCGAAAGCAAAATCAGAAGCCGAATTGCACGCCCTGCTTCCGCAGTATCTCGACCGCGCACGCCTGGAGATCGCCTGAAATACTGGTGTTGTTTATCCGCTTACAAAGCACACGGGATAGAGGCTACCGGCTGGGACCCCGCATACAACCCAGATTCGCCAAAATCTCCCTCCGACATAGTCAATCTTGGGTTTGTCATAAACGTCATCGAAAAGCCTTCAGAGCGTGTAATGGTTTTACAGGAAGCCTTCTCGCTGACAAAGAAAGTAATGTCAGTTTCTGTCATGCTTGGCGGTGAGGGAACAACATCAAAATACAAGCCTTTTGGCGATGGAGTCGTTACATCACGAGCAACTTTCCAAAAATATTATTCCCAGCAAGAAATCAGATTATTTATAGAAAATCACTTAGAAAGAAACGCGATTGCCGTTG
>JAKQOH010000184.1 GCA_029565415.1 Candidatus Rifleibacteriota bacterium
TTCGGCCATCTCGATCGTCTCGATCGTCTCGGTCAGGGTGCCGATCTGGTTCAGCTTGATGAGAACCGAGTTGGCGACGCCCTTCTCGATGCCCATCTCGAGGCGCTTCACGTTGGTGACGAACAGATCGTCGCCGACGAGCTGCACGCGGCCGGCATTCTTGTCGGTCAGGTATTTCCAGCCGTCCCAATCGTCTTCGGCCATGCCGTCCTCGATCGAGATGATCGGGTATTTCTTCGTCCAGTCGAGCCAGTAGTCAGCCATCTCGTGGGGCTTGCGCTGAGACTTGTCGGACTTCTTGAACACGTAGACCTTCTTGTCGGCATCGTAGAACTCGGATGCGGCCGGGTCGAGGGCGATGAAGATGTCGGAGCCGGCCTTGTAACCGGCCTTTTCAATAGCGGTCAATATAACTTCGATCGCTTCGTCGTTGGACTTGAGGTTCGGGGCGAAGCCGCCCTCATCGCCGACGGCGGTGTTGTAGCCCTTGGCCTTGAGAACGGCCTTGAGCGCATGGAAGGTCTCGACCCCCATGCGCAGCGCGTCGGAGAAGCGCTTGGCGCCGGCGGGCATGACCATGAACTCCTGGAAATCGACGTTGTTGTCGGCATGGGCGCCGCCGTTGAGGATGTTCATCATCGGAACGGGAAGGACGCAGGACTTGGTGCCGCCGATGTAGCGGTACAGCGGCAGGCCGGAGAATTCGGCCGCAGCCTTGGCGACGGCGAGGGAGACGCCGAGGATCGCGTTGGCGCCGAGTTTGCCCTTGTTGTCGGTGCCGTCGAGGGCGATGAGAGCGTGGTCGATGATCTGCTGCTCGAGGGCATCCATGCCTTCGAGCTCCTTGGCGATCGTGTCGTTCACGTTCTTGACGGCCTTCAGCACGCCCTTGCCCAGGTAGCGCTTCTTGTCACCGTCGCGCAGCTCGACGGCTTCGTGCTCGCCGGTCGACGCGCCGGACGGGACGGCGGCAACGCCATACGCGCCGCTCTCGAGCAGCACTTCCACCTCGATGGTCGGGTTCCCGCGGCTGTCCAGAATCTCACGTGCCTGAATGGCTTCAATGATCGACATGAAACGCCTCCTGAAAGGATTTGGCCCGGTACGCCGGAAAGCGGTCGTCGGGCGGGCGTAGTGTAGCACATTTCGCCGGCACGAAAAAGAGCGCCGGCCCGTTCTTTCTGGGAACGGGCCGGCGCGGGTTGGTGGTTTTCGGGGGGTTACTGGCCTGCCGGTACAACCGGGGCGGGCACGGCCGGGGCGGGAGCCGGAGCAACCGGGGCCACGGGGGCCGGAACCGGGGTGGAGACCGGGGCCGGAACGGCAGCCGCGGGGGCGACCGGAGCGACGGGCTCGGTGCTCATCGGCATCGGGCTGCTGGTCTGGATCGGGGCCGGGCGGGACGACAAATCGACGCCGGATGCCGACTTCACGGACCAGGAGGGGAGATAGACGGAAAGAATCAGCGAAGTGATCATGAAAATGACGGCCATTCCCGTCGTGATCTTGGTCATGACACCGCCGCTGCCGCGTTCACCGAAAATGGTGTTCGACGAGCCGCCGCCGAACGCGCCGGCAAGACCTTCGCCCTTGTCGGCCTGGAGCAGGACGACGACGACGAGACCGATGCACACGATGAAGTGAATCAGCTTCACGAGAACGGCGATCATTCCAAGAGACTCCTTTTACAACCGTACATGAGATAGACAGGGGGCAAGTCTATCAACCCGTACATGAAAAGTCAATGCTTTCCTTCCGCCCGGGCGGATCACGCTCCGGCCATGCCTTGCGAATTGCGGGGGCGCAGCGCGATGCGCCCCCACGGCGATAGGTCAGTTCAGACTGTCGAAGCCCCACATGCCTTCGGTCTCCCCGGGGAATTCGCGGGCAACCTGCACCTCGAGGCGGATCCGACCATCGAGGCGACGCGGGAAACCGAGTCGGAGGAGGCCATGGGGCGTCTTCCAGTCGAGAACGCGAACGAAGGCCCCCGAACGGATCTCGTCGGCAAGGGCGGGGCCGACGGCACCCCGTTCGTAGGAGTTCGCGGGATTGCCCAGTCGGTCGAGCAGGCGGCGCCGGATCCGGTCATAGGCGTCCATGATGTCCGAGGATGTCGCATACTCTTCGAGCCGGACCACGACGCCGGCACGCACGAGACTCCCCGCATCGTCGGCTTCCGCCGCCAGGGTCTGCCGCTGGAACAAGTCCTCGAACACCGGGTGATCAGCGGAGTAGAGGTTTCCGGTCTTCGTCATCGCCATGCCGCGCCGGTCGAGCGCGTCGACGAACGAGGCAACCGCCGTGCCGGGCACGATGGCGGCAAGGTCAAATTGCTCCGTCACCTCGCCGGGCACGCTTTCACCGGCGGCCTCTCTCTTCGGAGCACGCATCAGGGCCCGGTCGAACTCGGTGCCGAGATAGAAGCCGTACCGCCAGGCGCGGGTTTCGTCGCGCCGGTTCCGGGCGATCTCGACACCCACGACGGTATCCCCGTTGCGACGCTGCCACCGGAAGCCGAAATCATTCGCGTAGACATCCGCGTTCGGCTGCGGGCGATAATCGAGCGCCTGGGTGTTCCAGGTCAGTCCGAACTCCTGGTTGCCGGCCGTGCGATACACCGAAAGCCCGGTGTTCCAGTCATTCGAGAAGATGCCCGAAGAATCAATTGCATTGCGTATAAAATTAAGCCCTATCGTCAGCGGGGCGTTGTTCCATTCGATCGATTTGTCGAGACCGAGCAGGGCCTGGAGCGCCCGGTTGTCGCCGGCGGGGCCGAGCCGGTTGTCGAAGTCCCGATAGCCGAAGCCGAGACGGGCATTCAGGTCGTTGGTGAGGGGCCGCGACAGGTTCAGATCGAGGTTGCGCGAACGCGAGTCGACCGTGTCGAGCCGATCGTCGGAGCGGTCGACATAGGCGTTGAGACTGGCGTAGAGTTTGTCCTTCGGCGAAACCTGGCCGCTGAGGGTCACCCCGGCGATATCCGAGTCGAGGGGGTTCGGGCTCTCCCAGGCGTTGCGGAACCGCTGGAGGCGCACCGAGAGCGTGCGGATCTTCTCGAGCTGCCAGGAAAGATAGCCTTCGAGAGCCTTGCGATTCTGGGTGATGTTCGCCCCGTTGGGCCGGAAGTCTTTTCCGTATTCCTCGAACCGCCAGGTGTAGCCGAACGGAGTCGAATGGTGCCGCAGCTGCATGAACAGGCCGGTGTCATACCGATCCAGGCCGCTTCCGGGCGTGCCGTCGCCCTCGTGATCGCCCGAGAACCAGGCGTATTCCGACTCGAGCACGTGCCGCCGCTCCCGATCGAGGGGCTTTTCGAAGGCCGCGCTCCAGACCTGCTGCAGCAGGCCGGCGCGGGTCGCGGTCGGGTCCCGCCGGTTCGTCACCCAGTTCAGCGAGAACCGCAAGTCATCGCGCCGCTCCTCGACAAGGGAGATGCCCATGCTCTGGTCGCGATCCTCGAACGGGTCTTTCCACTCGCCTCGGGCGAGTCCCCACAACAGTTGGATCGAGCGTTTCACGTCGCCCTTCATGACCGGCTGGAGATCGAGCAGCAAGCCGTGGAGCGCGCGCTGGAGCGTGCGATTCGTGAAGTTGCCGTAGATTTCGCCGGCTTCGAGGCGGAAGGGGGTGCCGCGATCCCCCTTTTCCCAGACGAACCGGAAGCGTTCAAGCTCGGTTCCCCAGTCTCGGCTTCTATAGCTGGAATTATTCTGAACACCGCCGAACCGCAGGTTCCAGTTTTCGAACGCGCTCGCCTTGCGATACAGCTCGAAGTTGAAATCCAGGTAGCGGTGGATGCCGGTGTAGGGGTAGGGAGCCCGCGCAGCGTCCCCGTCGACGTCATACTGGTCGCCGCGGAACATCAGGTCGCCGCCGAGATTGACGTCCCCATCGACCGGGGGTTCCGCGCGGCTTTCGGGCGCGGCACAGAGGCAGAGCGACAGGGAGAGAAGAAGCGAGCAGCCGAAGATTCGTATCCGTTTCATATCGTCACCATTCCCTGCGATTCGTCAGCGTTGCGTCTGAAGCGGCTGGACCACGCGAAGAACGAACTCGTTGATCCCGTCGAGTTTCTGGTAGCCGCCCTTCGGGTGGGTGTATTCGATCTGGGTGCGGGCGCGGATCGAGACGCGGCTGGTCAGGGCCCAGCCCTTGCCCTCAGGCCCGGCCGGGTCGAACGAGCGGGACACGATCCGGACGGCATCGATCGCAAGCAGCCGCAGTTTCGCATCCCCCGGGCTGACCCGGCGCAGGATGTCGAGAAACCGGTCGCGGTCATTGAACGAGTCCGAGAGCAGGGCTTCAAGCTTGTCGCCCCTCTGCCAGGCCTCGATGAGGCGGGTGAGACCGGCGCGGGCGAGATCGACCGTGCGCTTTTCGAGGCTCTTGCGGGCCACCTCGAGACCGGGGTCGGCCGAAGCGGCCAGGGCGGGGCCGGAGCCGGCCTGCGGCGTCGAGATCGTATTGATCGAGCGGAACTCGGCGGCGGAAAGGATCGCTGCCGTTGAAGCGAGAAGGAGAGCCAGCACGGTGGTCGGAATGATGCGATTCATGGTCGTTCTCCTTTCTCTCAGTTCACATACTCGGCCGTATGGACGACCAGCTGGTAATCGCCTGCCGCCGTGCCGTTGCCATTACGCGTCACCGTCAATTCGAGCCTGATTTTCGATCCGCCGGCGACGGCCTGCTCGATGAACAGGGTCACCCGGGTGTTCACGTTGAATACAGTGATATTTTGTCCAGTATTATAAAATAACGTATTTGTTGCACCGGTCGCGGCCGACAGCCTCCAGTTCGGGCTGCCGGAGTTCGCCTGGGCGCGCTCGAAATGGATCCACGGGTCCCCGTCTCCGATGTTGTAGGTCGGCGTCACATGGATGTCGAAGACGCGGTTGGCACTGAACATCTGGCCGTCACCGGCGCTGAGACTTCCCTGACTGGTGTTCGGGTCGAGCAGGATACAGGCCATGTGGATCGTCGGGTTCGCCGGACTCACGTTCGCGAAGGCGACGGTCGAGGTCAGCCCGGTGATGCCCTGTTGGGCTTCTTCGACGACAACGGTTTGGGCGGCATCGGTGAGATCGGTGTGTTTCACGACCACCGCACCGCCGTCGAGCACGGTTTCGTAGACAACCAGCGTTTTTCCGGCCTGCTGTGCGGTGACCGTGAACTCCTGCGTCACCGTGCCGGCGGAGGAGGAGGGCGTGAAGGGTTTCTGGGTCGTGATGCCGACGGCAAGGCCGGTCGCCTTGTCCATCACCTCGCCCTTCAGGGTGTAGGTTTTTCCGGGAACGAGATCCGTATACGCGACGGTGTCGGTGATGGTGCCGCCGGCTGACGGAAGCGTCCGGTCCCCGTCCGCCTTGTCCTTCGCCGACGTCGTCAGGCTCGGAACCAGGGCTCCGATCGAGACTGCCTGTGCGGCGTCGTTCAGGTCTTCATGCTTCACCACGAGCGTGGCTCCATCGGAGAGTCGTTCGTACACGACCAGGGTGCGGCCCGCCTGCTGGATCGTGACCGTGAACTCCTGCGTCACGCTTCCATCGGCGGCCTGCGCCGTGAAGGTCTTTTCGGCGGTGATCCCGGTCGCCTGGCCCGTCGCCTTGTTCACCAGCGCGCCCTTCAACGTGTAGGAGCGGCCCGGGGTCAGGTTTTTATAGTTTACGGTATCCACGATCGTGCCGCCGGCGGACGGGAGGGCTTTGTCGCCGTCGGCCTTGTCGCGGGCAGCCGTCGTCATCTCGGGCGGAGGCGGCGGGGCACCGACCGCCACGGCCTGGGCGGCGTCGAGCAGGTCCTCGTGCCGCGCCACCACGGCGCCGTCGGCATGGAGGGTTTCGAACACCACGAGTGTCCGATCGGCCTCGCCGGCGCCGACGACGAACTCCTGGGTGACGATCCCAGCCGCGGCAGCGGCGGTGAACGTTTTCTCGGCGGTGATCCCGGCCGACTGGCCCGTCGCGCGGTTCATCAGGACGCCCTTGAGCGTGTAGGAGCGACCGGCCGTCAGATTTGTATAGCTAACAGTATCCACGATCGTGCCGCCGGTCGACGGAAGCAGCTTGTCGCCATCAGACTTGTCGCGGGCCGCCGTCGTGAGCGTCGGAACGGGGGCCGGCGGCTCGGGCGGCGCCGGGGGAGCCGGAACGACCGGTTCCCCGGGCACGGGGGGCTCGGGAAGCGAGGTGATCGGAACGGCATCGGTCGCGACGAGCGTCTGGCCGTTTCTGGTCACGTTCACGATCGGGTTCTGGACATTGAAGGGGTTGTTGCCGTCGATGGCGACCATGCGCTCGAGGCTCACCTCGGGGGCGCCTTCCACCCATTGCGTCGCAACCGTCCGGCCGCCGTCACTTCCCTGGACGATGCGGATCTGGCCCGTGAAGGGAGGCAGAGAGGGATTGTAGAGCGCCTCGAGCGTTCCTCTCGCCGAAGCGACGAGCCGTCCTTTCGGCTGATAGCTCTGCCAGTCAGTGCGGCGGTACAACTCGACCTCGACGGGAATCCTGGCGCCGCCTTCGGGCACACCGCGCAGATACTCGACATGCCCGATCGAGAGGAAGCCCGTGGGGCCCAGGGGATACACCGGGCCTTCGGCCGTTCTGACCTTGCCGAACGGGCCGGTGGTCTTCCAGAGCGTGTAATACTCGGCCGATCCCATCGACAGCGGGCCGTCGGAAGGCAGATCGTTGCACGTGACGCGGACGCTGGCGATCGCACCGGCCTTGAGGGGTGTCGGAGTCTCGATCGCCATGGTCGGCCGGTGGTCCGGCTCGCAGGACGCGATGGCCTTGCCGTCGGCTCCCCGGACGACGCCGCACTCGGCACCGCGCGGACTGAGAAGCACGGCCTCGAACACCGGCGTGTTCTCTGGGCCGTCGCAGACCCATTCCCCCTGGTCCTTCCGGAAGGGGGTCGTGGTCATGCCGGAGCCGGCCTTCCACCGGACCGCATACCCGTCCATCGCGTCTTTCTGGGGGCCGAGAACGGTCATCCGGACGCCGTTTTCGTGCTTCCAGAGCTCGAGCCGGTTCACGGAAAAGAGGATCGAACCGTCTTCGTAATCCCCCGCGAGGTTCACGTGCATCCGCGCCGCGCGGCTTGGGGAAAGCCGGTAGGTCAGGGTTTCCCAGCCGACCCGCTGCATGGCACCGATATTGAAGAGAATACTTCCGCTCTTCCCGTCGATGCCGAAGAGCAGGCTCCCGGGCCGGCCCTGCTCGACCGCGTCGAGGGGAACGGTGATCCGGTCGCCCGATTCGAGCTCGATGCGGATCGCAAACGGCCACTGGTTGTGCTGCCGGTCGGCGGGGCGGAACAGGGGCATCGCATCGACCACGGCCCCATCGCCGCCGCTCCCGCGCATCACGACGCGCAGGCGTTTGACGGTCGCGACCGGGATGATCTCACCGAAGCCGAAATGGCTGACGACCGCATTGGTCGAGCGGCGCCGGACGATGGCCGACACCGTGATCGGCTCGCGGCTGAACCAGGTTCCCTTCTTCTGCGCCTCGTCGATCTTCAGGCATTCCTTGCCGAGGGAGAAGGAAAGCAGCGCCTGGGAAAGCGTGCCGGAAGAGTCGAAACCCGCGCGGGCGGTTCCCGAGATGCCGCCCCGGCCAGGCTCGAGATCCTCGCTGCCGCGCGAACAGACCAACTCGGCGATATAGTCCTCAGCCGGAGCGGGCCCGTCCATCAGAATCGTGATCTTGCCAGAGGCACCGATGGGCAGCTCTTCGGCCTTCCGACTCACGCCCGCGGCAACTTTTTCACCGTCAGCGAGGCTTCGGGAAGCCCGAAGAACACTGTTCGTGACACGGATTTTCGCCACCTTCCGGGCCGAGCCGGCCGAGCCGGCAACCCCGATCTCGACGGTGCAGACGCCGGGCCTGTCGGTGGCCTCGATGGCGAATTCGGTCGCCGAGGACTTCCTGACGATGGCGCAGGAGTCGCCCGTCAGGGTGAAGGCGAGGCGGGACATCTCGACAGGCTGCCGGGACGTTCCGGCGCCGTGCTCGACGAGCGCCTCGACCTTCATCCCAAACATGCCGCCGCGGGACTCGGCTGTCGAGACGAGATCCACCCGGCCGACAGGGCCGAGAGCGTTCCGAACCTCGATTCCGGTGAGCCTGGCGACCGGAATTTCGCGGCGAGACGTGTAGGTGCGGGTCTGGAGCACGTGGTTGCCGGCCTGATCCGTCGTGATATCGCCCCAGCCGGGAACCTCGAACACGAGTTTCGCCGTTCCGGGAGCCTTTCCAACCAGTCTCATGGCCGCCGTGTCGATCTCGACCCGCCCCTGCTCGTCACGCATTTTGACGCCGGGATACTTGTACACATCACCCGAATCGCCACGGGAGATGAGCGAGATGATCGTTTCGCGACTGCCGGATCCCGTGGAGACCGTGGTTTTCGCTTTCGACCGAACGATCTGCGCCACCCGGGTCGTGAGAGCGAACCGCTGCTGCCGGGGGTAGCCCAGCACCATCTCCGTCAGGTCGTCGGCGGCAAGGAAGCCGGCCGAGCGGTCGGGATTGAGAAAAGCGAAAACAGGAGCCTCTTCGGCAAGTTTCTCGCCGGGAATCGGCTTCGAGAGTTCGCGCCACTTCTCATCATCGATCCGGGCGGCGAGGTCGGGAATCCGGCGTTCGAGCTCCATCTTGCGCTCGAGCAGGCCTTCATACGCGCCGAGAATGCGCTTGTATTTTTCCCGGCTCTCGGCGACCTTTTCCGCAAACTCGTCGACAGGCTTCTGGAACTCTTTCAGAACAGCCTCGGATTCATCGGCAGCCGTTGCGAACTCTTCGCGCATCCGGGAGAATTTCTCGTAATCCCGCGCGCGATCCTTCGTTCCGTAGGTATCCTCGTTGAATTTCTCATAGGACTCCTCGGCCATCTTCTCCGCCTCGGCCTGGAGTTTGGAGGCGGCCTTGCCGGGAATCCAGTTCGAGTAGCTGCTCTCCTCGAAGGCGTCCGACCACTCCTTGAGCTTGTCGGGGATGAGTTCCTTCGGATCGAAGAAGTCCTGGAAGTTCTTGGAAAGCTCGACCGCCACCCCGGCGACGAGCAGCTGGTCGTCCTTCATGCCCATCTTCGTCTCGAGCTTCGAAAAATGCTTCTGCATCGTTCCGAGAAGTTCGTCGACGGCCTCGAGGGCCCCGTCCGCGTCGCGGGGATGGCAGATGCCGACCCCGTTGAAGGCGAGCTCGTTGATCTGCTTGACGAGACCGCCAAGCTTGACCAGCACCTGGAGAACCGGAACGATGACTTTGTTGCGGATCTCCAGCTGGAGGATCGATTCCTGCTGGACATAGCTTTCCAGAGTCGCGTTGTCCGGTTTCACGCCGCGCACCACCATATACAGCTTGATGAAATTTTCCTGGGTTCGGTTGTTCTTGTATTCCCCCCAGGCCGTGGCCAGATCGTTGGGGGAGCGGAGCTTTGCCAGCTGGATATCGATCTCGCGAAGCTTGCCGCGGATGCCGGCGACAACGCCGGCCTGGGCGTCCCGGGCCGACACGTATTTTCCCAGGGCGGTTTCGAGGCCGCTCATCAGCTCACCCGCCGATCTGACCGCCGTTTCGGACAGGTTGATGGTGCCGATGACGGCTTCGAGCTCTTTGGTCGCCTTCGCCCGCTCGGTTTCGAGGGCCGGTATATCGGCTGCGGCGGGGGCGACGAGACAGAGGCACAACAGCCCGAACAGCACGCACGCCGGCCAGGGGAAGCGAAAACGAACACGCAGGGGGGTGGACATGGAATCAACCTCCAGCATCGCCAAACCGCGCGCGACAAGGCACGGCACGGCCGTATCGGGAACGAGCTCTTTGCTCTCGATCGAAGGGAAAACTGCCATCAACCTCTCTCGTACAACCTTCTTGCGAGCCGATGGATCGGCTCATCTCGGGGAAAAGATAATATCCCCCTCCTCAATTTTCAACAGTTCCTTCCCGCATCTCTTCATGGGCATGCGGGTTTCCCTTCACGATCTGAGGCGACAGATCCCTCCGGGAATCCCGATGCCCCCTGCTAATCGAGGGGGGTGTCGGAGCCGGTGGCGCCGAAGAGGAGCCAGAGGAAGAAGACGCCGCCGATCAGGGAGGTGAGGACGCCGACCGGCATTTCGGAGGGGGCGACGACGGTGCGGGAGACGGTGTCGCATGCGGCAAGGAACGCGCCGCCCAGAAGAAACGCCGCCGGGAGGAGAACGCGGTGGCCGCCTCCGAACCAGAGGCGACAGCAGTGGGGGATCATCAACCCCACGAAGCCGATCGGGCCGCACAGAGCCACGACGAAGGCTTCCAGCGCGCAGGTGACGAGAAAGATCAGGTGCCGTATTCTCTCGACGGCGACGCCGCGGCTCTGGGCGATATCCTCCCCGACGGCCAGCAGATCGAGTTCCCAGGCAAGCGCCCACAACACCAGCCCGCCGACCAGGGTGACGGGCAGAAGGACGGCGACCGTTTCCCAGCCGCTTGCCGAGAGGCTTCCCATCAGGTGGCGCATCATGCGGAACGCGTCGGTGGCGGTCGAAGCGTAGTGCGAGAACATGATCAGGCTCGAGCAGCAGAAGCTGATCGCGACCCCCGCCAGCAGCAGACGCGCGTTCGAAACCCCGCCCCGGCCCCAGGCAAGGGCATAGACGGCCCCTACGCAAACGGCGGCGCCGGCGAACGAGGCGAGGATGCCGCCCGGGCCGGACAACCCGGATTCGCTTCCCCAGCGCAGATACAGAGCCGCTCCGAGCGATGCCGCCCCGGAAACCCCCAGCGTGAAGGGGGTCGCGAGCGGGTTGCGAAACAGCGCCTGGAACGCGCCGCCCGCGACGGACAAGGCCGCCCCGGCGAAGAACGCCGCCAGGATCCGCGGCAGGCGCAGCTTCCAGAGGAGGATGGCGGACGGATCATCCCCGTAGGGGCGCAGCAGGGCATCGAACGAGACGGGCACGCCCCCGATGAAGGGGCTGGCGAGGACGACCACGGCGGCGAATCCCGCAAGCAGGAGAAGAATCGTCCGGTGGTTCATGGGTTGGCGATCCTCACCGGAACGACCAGGCTTCGGCCGGAGTTCGGCCGCCCCAGCAGTTCGAACTCGACCCCGTAGATCTCGGCAAGCCTGCCACTTCGGACGAGTTCTTCAGGAGGGCCGGAGAACGCCACGCGGCCGGCGGCGAGAGCGATGACGAGATCGCCTTCCAGCGCCCCCCCGTTGAGATCGTGCACGACGCTGACGATCGTGCAGAGCCTGCCGGCGCCGCCTGCGCGCCGCACCCCTTCAAGCAGAGCGGCCAGTTCGAGCTGGCGGCGATAATCGAGAAACGCGGCAGGCTCGTCCAGGAGCAGGATGGAAGCCTCCTGCGCCAGGGCGGCCGCCACGAGCACCTTCTGCCGCTCCCCGCCGCTGAGCGTGGCCAGATCGCGGTCGGCAAACTCGGCGATGCCCGTGCGGACCATCGCCTGCGCGGCCGCTTCGCGATCCCCCGCATCGGCCGAGCCGAACAGGTGCCGGCCATGCGCATACCGGGAAAGGAGCACGAAGTCGGCAACGCGGCACGGCATGGTTTTTTCGGTCATCTGAGGCACATGGGCGATCTGTCGCGCCAGGTCCCGCGAGGAAAGCCCGGACATGGTCCGGCCGTTCACGAGGATCCGGCCGGATATCGGTCGAACCAGCCCCGCCAGCGCCCGCAGCAAGGTCGTTTTGCCGGCGCCGTTCGGTCCGATGATCGCGACCCGGCAGCCGGATGGTACATCGATAGATATATCAGTGAGGATGGATCTGCCGCCGAGTGCGACGCACAGGCTTTCGGTCCGCAGGGCGGGCATCGGGGCGGCGGGTTCGGCTGGCATCATCGCCATGCCCCCTCCGGATGCAGGAGACGGGCCAGACGCTCGGCGGCATCGGCGGCGGATTCGGGCCCCGGGATCGACAGATGGGTTTCGGTGAGGAGAAGGACGCGATCCGAGGCGACGGCGGTCATTCCGGGAACCGCCGCCCAGGCGGCTTTCAATCCGTCGAGTCCGCCCGGCTGCCGGTCGGGATCCGGAACGAGATCAACGATGGCGTCGGGATTCAGGGCCATCAGGCCTTCCTGGGACACGACGGGATAGACGGTGAGGGCTTTTCCCCGCCAGGCATTCTCGGCGCCGGCCAGCCGGAGAAGGGCATCGTGATACGCTCCGGGAGCCGCCACGTAGGCCTGTTCGATCCGGCCGCCCGAGACGTCGCGGCCGACGACGAGCAGAACGCGGGGTTTGCGACATCCCGCGACCGCCCGGGATACTGCGGCGAGGCGATCCCGGAATCGCACGACCGCCGAAGCCGCGGCCGCCGGAACACCGCATCTGTCCCCGATCCGCTGGAGGGCGCCGGGGATATCGTCCAGGGCGATCTGGCGAACCGAAACGGTGTCGAGCCCCAGCGCAGCAAGACGCCGCGCGATCGCCTCCTGATCCGGGCCATACAGGACCAGGTCGGGATTTCTTGCCGCAATGGCTTCCACGCTGGGCTCGAGGCAGGTTCCGATCGAGGGGATCTTCCGGGCCCCGGGAATGTGCTCGCAGAAATCCGTGATCCCGACGAGCCGGTCGCCGAGTCCGAGCACGAACAGCGTCTCGGTCAGACTCGGCACGAGCGAAACGATGCGCATCGGCACCCGCGCGCCCGCCGAAGCAGGTATACCTTTTGATTTTATATTTTCTTCAATTTTTCCCGTGCCGGCGGCATTCTTTCCGGCATAGGCCGAGCAGGCAAGCCAGAGAAGAACGGAAAGGACAAGCATTCCGATCCCCCGTCCGAGCATGCGCCCGCGGCTCCGCGATTCGGGGGCCAGAGCAGACGAACCGGCCGAAACGGAAC
>JAKQOH010000188.1 GCA_029565415.1 Candidatus Rifleibacteriota bacterium
AGCCAGCCGATGCCGACGAGCACGGGAGGGAGATGCCACATCTCGGCCAGTCTGTACGCATCGGAGGCCGGAATCGAACGGTCGATGAGATCTGATTTAATATCGATAAGTACATAATAACACGAGGTCAGGCCCATATACCTGAGGAACTGGTCGCAGAAGAGTTCACTGCCCTTCCGGCCCAGATGGAGAAGCCCGGCGCCGAACCCCGCGCAGAACAGGAAACCGAAAAGACTCCGCACGTAGAGCACCGTGATGACCAGCATGCCCGCGCCCAGCACCTGGGTGATCGCCCGGTCGTGACGGGTGCGGGCCGCCGCCAGAAGGAGGGCCGAGCCCCACGCCAGACTGCCCAGATATCCTGCCGTCAGCACCAGCCAGCGGCTGCCGCCCCGCGTGATGCAGAAGCCGCTCTGATCCGTCGAGAGCGAGATCCCCTCGATCGAGCCCCCGGTCACGACGGCCGCGAGACCGTGGGACAGTTCGTGGAAGAACACCGTCAGGATCTTGAACGGGAACACCAGAATGCTGTCCCAGAGCGCCAGTGATACCAGAAACAGGAAGATGGGGATACCCATGCCTGCCAGGGGCAGCCGCCCCGCCGGATCCGAGCCGGCGGGGAGCGGCGCCTGCGCCAGGTCGAGGCCGGGCCCGTTCACCGCTTCGTCTCCTCCGGACGCCACTGGAAGACGGCATACAGACCGCCCGTGACGAACGTGAGCAGGAAGCCGATCTTGAACGCGTGATCGGCCTGGTACAGCTTCAGCATCACGGCCGTCGCGACAAGCGCGGCGAAGGTGGCCAGCACGATGATCGCCATCATCGGCCGTTTCCCGCTCAGTAGCATCAGCAGCATCACACCGGCGATACCGCCCAGGAGCATCATCGTCCAGCCGAGCAGCCGACCGGCGCCGCGGCGCGGCGTCACCAGCGTCCCGCCCACATAGGGCGGCTCGCGGGTCGGTTCGATCTGCTGCATGATGAATCCGATCGACCAGTTGGTCGTTGGGATGCGGAACTTCACCGGAAGCAGCCCCATGATGCCGAAGACCCGCTCCTCGCCACCGCCAGCCCCGGAAAGCCGGGGAGCTGCGAGAACATCCGCATTGATGCCGGGGAAGGTCTTTTCTCCGCTGAGCATCGGCTGGTTCGGCTTTTCCAGCAGCCGGTCGACGTTGCCTTCGCCGCGCATCAGTTCGTAGCCTTCGGGCATATACAGCGTCCAGCTCAATTCGCTGACCGCGAGATGAACTCTTGGAAGCTCCAGCTTCACCTTCGTGACCGGAGCCAGGGCTGCATCGAGCTTCGATGCGTAGATCAGCTCGACGGGGAAGGACTGGGCCTGCTTGTCAGCCATCGCCGACCGGATGATCGGAATCGTGAACACCCCGTGCTCCTTGTCGAACCCGGCTTTCACGGCCATCCCGGCGACTTCGCTACTCCACAGTTCCGCCGTCCGACTCGAGATCGAGGGCAGCTGGACTTTCAGGAACTGCTCGGAGTTGTTCTTCACCTCGTAGATCACCCGTGTGAGCAGCCAGCCTTCTTCATTCAGCACCGACATCGCCTCCGCGGTGTCGATCGTGGCTGACCGCTGCTCGATGCTCCTGGGCCGGCTCACCGTCAGCGTCAGAGAGTTCTGCGCGTGGTTCGTGAAGTTGAACGCGAACGGCATTTTTTCGGGGGCCTGGCCCGTGTGCTCGGCCATGAACGCCGAAACGTCGATGGTGCCGTACCCCTTCGGCGTCTCTTCGACCGACAGAGCGAGCGTGGGAAGGCAGGCGATGCCGAGAAGGCCGAACAGCCTGTCGATGCCCATCGGAACCAGCTCGGGAACCCTGTACGGCTTTTCCTGGAGGTTCTGCGCGACTTCCTCGAACTCGACGGCGAAGCCGAACCGGCCTCGCATCTGCGACGTGAAGGCGATGTTCAGACGATTCATCGTCGTATCCCCCGTTGCCTCCTCGACCTTCCAGTCGTCGATGCTCCGGTCGTCGACCTTCAGAATCCTGACCTGGGGGGGGACTAGGAACGTGAAGGTGCCGATGCCGTTCTGACCTGTCACATCGAGTGTGTAGACGTTGCGTCCTTTGACGAAGCCCTCTTCGAAGAACAGCAGGTCGTGCTCGCGGATCGTGATTCGCGTTTCCTCGACGATCGCCTGCGGTGCCGTGGCTGGCTCGGCGACGGGCGCCGACGCCGTCAGTTCGGGCTCCGGCTGCGGAATCGGGAGTTTCTCTTCGCGGGCGGGGGTGCCGAGTCGCCGGTAGATCTCGAACTTCACCTGGCGCGCAGGAGGCACCTGGGCCCGGAACAGTGTGCCGTTTGTCCCGGACGCCGCGGGAAGCAGGACGCCCGGATCTATCCAAGCCTCGGCATCGGTGTCGGGGGTCTTGACCTCGAGGCTCGTGATCGCACTGGGCATCATCGGAAGGTCGAACGCCCGCGCACCAAACTCGCTCGATTTCACGGAAACGAAAAAGTCGATCTCGACACGGTGTGGTCCGGTCGCGTTCGTCGTGACTCCGTAGCCGGCGTCGCCGTCGGCCCCGGCTTCCATCAGATCCAGGGCCGTGGGTTCCCCGTCGATTACCGCCCTGGAGGGAACGACCCGCTTCGACAGCAGGGGAATCGTCTTCCAGCCGGGGTTGAAGATCTCCAGGTCGAAGATCCCGGTGAAGCGCACGCCTTTCTCCTCGACCTTCCCGCGGTACAGCGCCGAGCGCAGGAGGTGGTCGAACGGCGCCCGCACGGGGGCCGTCGCCGTCGGTATGCCGAGATCGAGAAGATACCTATAATCACTTTCGGGAAGGATGACCACCTGGTCCGCTGTCTCGACGACTTTCGACAGGTC
>JAKQOH010000193.1 GCA_029565415.1 Candidatus Rifleibacteriota bacterium
GTTTCCCGCAGATCATCGAAAGCTCGTTGGCGAACGCGATGTTCACGTCGCGGAACGAGTTCTCGACCAGCTTGACCATCTCGGCCGTCGTCGCGTCGGTCAGGAAGATCTCGCCTTTCACGAACACCGCGTACAGGTCTTTCGCCTTCTGGGCCGAGGCCGGGTTGATGCCGCCGATGACGCGGTCGTTCTCGACGACCTCGCGCATGATCTGGCCAGGCAGGACGCGCTCGGGGCAGTGGGCGATGAACACGTCGGTGCCGATCTCGAGCCCCGACTCGGCGAGGATCGGGGCGATGATGCCCTCGCAGGTGCGCGGCGGCGAGGTCGACTCGAGAATGACCAGGTTGCCGCGCCGCAGCACCGGCAGGATCGACCGGGTCGCGGCCTCGACATACCGCATGTCGGGCTTGTGGCCATCCATGAACGGCGTGGGAACGGCGATGATGAAGGCATCCGCCGGCTCGGGCCGGAGGGCGGCGCGCAGCTTTCCCGAGCCGACGGCGGCCCGGACGAAGGCGTCGAGATCCGGCTCGGTGATGTGGATGCGACCCTCGTTGATCGTGGCGACGACCGACGGGTTCACGTCGACGCCGAGCACCGAAACGCCTTTCGCGGCGAGGATGCTGCACGTGGGCAGCCCGATGTAGCCGAGGCCGATGACGCAGACCTGTTTCATGGCCGGATCAGCGCTGGAGCTTGAACCCCACGAGCGAGAGGGGCGGGAGGTTGATGTTGGCGCCGAAGCTCTTGCCCTGCCAGCCGTGCGGCTCGGCCCAGAAACCGCCGTAGTTGCCGATATTCGACCCGAAATACATCGTCGAGTCGGTGTTCAGCACCTCGCGGTAGTAGCCTCCGGTGGGCAGGCCGATGCGGTAGTTCATCCGCGGCACCGGCGTCAGGTTGGCGGCCAGCACGATCAGGTCGTCGGGGTTGTCCCCCTTGCGGGCCCAGCTGATGATGCAGGAGTCGGCATCCTGGAAATCGATCCATTCGAAGCCGCGGTCTTCGCAGTCATTCTGGTGCAGGGCCGGCTCGGTGCGGTACAGGTGGTTCAGGTGCGACATCAGCCGGTTGAGGCCGGCATGCGACTCGAAGCCGAGCAGGTGCCAGTCGAGGCTCTGGTTGCAGTTCCACTCGTTCCACTGGCCGATGTCACAACCCATGAACAGCAGCTTCTTGCCCGGCATCGTCCACATGAAAGCCAGCAGCAGGCGCAGGTTCGCGAACTTCTGCCAGAAGTCGCCGGGCATCTTGCCGATCAGCGAGCCTTTCCCGTGCACGACCTCGTCGTGCGACAGCACCGAGATGAAGTTCTCGTGGAACGCGTAGATCAGCGGGAAGGTGAGATTGTTGTGGTGATACCGGCGGTAGATCGGGTCTTTCGAGTAGTAGGCCAGCGTATCGTGCATCCAGCCCATGTTCCACTTGAAGCCGAAGCCCAGGCCGCCCTGGTCGCACGGCTTGCTGACGCCCGCGAACGCGGTCGACTCCTCGGCGATCATCATGATGCCGGGGAACCGCTGGTAGGTGATGCTGTTGAGATACTTCAAAAACTCGATCGCCTCGAGGTTCTCCCGGCCGCCGAACTTGTTGGGAACCCATTCGCCGGCCTTGCGGGAGTAGTCGAGATACAGCATCGAGGCGACGGCGTCGACCCGCAGGCCGTCGATGTGATACTTGTCGAGCCAGAACAGGGCGCTGCTGATCAGGAAGTTCTTCACCTCGCTGCGGCCGAAGTTGAAGATCAGCGTCGACCAGTCCTTGTGCTCGCCCTGGCGCGGGTCTTCGTGCTCGTACAACGCCGTGCCGTCGAACTGGGCGAGGCCGTGCCAGTCCTTCGGGAAGTGCGCCGGCACCCAGTCGAGGATGATGCCGATGCCCTGCTGGTGCAGATAGTCGACGAAATACATGAAATCCTTCGGACTGCCGAAGCGGCTGGTCGGGGCGAAGAACCCCGTCACCTGGTAGCCCCACGAGATGTCAAGCGGGTGCTCGGTGACCGGCAGCAGTTCGATGTGCGTGTAGCCGGCCTTCTTGACGTAATCGGCCAGCTTGTGGGCGAGCTCGCGGTAGGTGAGGAACCGGTTGCCCTCCTCGCAGACACGCATGAACGAGCCCAGATGCACCTCGTAGACCGAGACCGCCTCCTTGCGCCAGTTGCGGTTCGGGCGGCGGGTCATCCAGTCATGGTCGTTCCAGTTATAGCCATCGATATTGTAAATCTTGCTCGCCGTCTTCGGCCGCACCTCGGCGTAGAACGCGTAGGGATCGGCCTTCTCGACGAGACTGCCATTCTTGACCTTGATCTCGAACTTGTAGTTCTGGCCGGCCTGGAGGCCGGGAATGAAGATCTCCCAGATGCCCGAGCTGCCCAGCGACCGCATGAGGTGCCGCCGGCCGTCCCAGTGGTTGAAATCCCCGATGACGCTGACGCGGCGCGCGTTGGGGGCCCAGACGGCGAAGCTCACGCCGCCGACCGACTGGTCGTGGTATTTCATGACGCGGTCGTGCGCACCCAGCTTTTCGTAGACCGAGTGGTGGTTGCCCTCGTTGTAGAGATACAGGTCCATCTCGCCGAGCGTCGGCAGGAACGCATACGAGTCGTGGAACTCGGCCGAGGCGCCGCTGGGATACTGCGTCGAGAGACGGTAAGGGAACACCTCCTGGCGGCCGGGAATGACGACCTCGAAAAATCCCTTCTCGTGCAGCTTCTTCATCACGAACCGGTCGCCGTTCCGTGCATCGACGACATGGGCCTCGACGGCGTCGGGCAGGAACCCGCGAACCGCGATCGCCTTCTTCCCCTTTTCCTCGACGATGTGCATCCCGAGAACCTGGAACGGGTCGTGGTGGTCCGTCCGGATGATGGCTTCGATCGCGTCTCTGGTGATGGGCTTCTGCATGATCCCCTCCCGGCGTTCAGGCGAATGGATTGAGAGCGCCGGTATGATACCACAATCGCCCGGGACGGCGAACTGGCATTTCCCCGGAGGGTGACGTATACTCGCCAGTGCCGGATCGCCCTCTCCAAAGCGGGGCGACGGCAATCCGAATCTCCCGGGAGGCCCTTCCCGCATGTGCGGCATCGTCGGCTGTCTCAGCTTCAACGACTCGGCGTTTCGTATCACCCCAGAACGGCTGGATGCGATGCGCGACACGATGGTCCACCGCGGCCCCGACGGCGGCGCCACCTGGATCGGCCCCGACGGCCGGATCGGCCTCGCCCACCGCCGCCTCTCGATCATCGACCTGTCCGCCACGGCCGACCAGCCGATGCATCTCGCCTCCGAGGGGCTCCACATCATTTTCAACGGCGAGATATATAATCATGCAGATATCCGGCGCGAGCTGACGGAGCGGGGACGCACCCGCTGGCAGACGGACCACTCCGACACCGAGATGGTCCTGCAGGCATGGGCGGAATGGGGCCCCGAGTGTCTCCACCGGTTCCGCGGCATGTTCGCCATCGCGCTGTGGGACGACCGGAAGCGCGAGCTCTGGCTGATCCGGGACCGGATCGGCATCAAGCCCCTCTATTACAGTTTTCACCACGGCCGTCTCACGTTCGGCTCCGAGATCAAGGCGCTGCTCGCCGACCCCGAGCAGCCCCGCGCCGTCGACGAGGAGGCGCTCTACCACTACCTCTCGTTCCTCACGACGCCGGCGCCGATGACGCTGTTCGCCGGCATCCGGAAGCTGCCGGGCGGATGCCTGATGCGCGTCAGGCCCGACGGAACACACGAAGAACACCGCTGGTACGAGATCTGGGATCACACGAAGCCCCTGACCGGCCTTTCCGACGACGAGATCGCCCGCCGCATCCTCGAGGAACTGCGCACCTCGGTGCGCCTGCGCAAGGTCAGCGACGTGCCGGTCGGCGTCTTTCTCTCGGGCGGGATCGACTCGAGCACCAACACGGCCCTGTTTTCGGAAGGCGAGCAGAGCCGGGTCAAAACCTTCACCATTGGATATAAAGGCGAATACAAAACCTACCGGAACGAGACGCACTACGCGCGGCGTATGGCCGAGCTCGCCGGCACCGACCACCACGAGCGGCTGCTCGACGTCGACGACCTGATCTCGTTCCTGCCGCGCATGGTCGAGCTGCAGGACGAGCCGATCGCCGACCCGGTCTGCGTGCCGGTCTACTACGTCTCGGAGCTGGCGCGCCGGAACGGCGTCATCGTCTGCCAGGTCGGCGAGGGCGCCGACGAGCTGTTCTGGGGGTATCCGCGCTGGAAGGCGATGCTGCAGCTGCAAAAGCTCGCCGGGCCGGGGCTGCCCCGGTTCCTGCCCGCCCTGGGCCGGACGGCGATGAGCCTGATCGGCCAGGGGGACAGCCTGCCGGCCGAGCTGCTCCGGCGGGCCGCCGAGGGCGTGCCCCTGTTCTGGGGCGGCGCCGAGGCGTTCACCGAAGCCGAAAAGCGCCGGATTCTCTCCCCGCGGCTGCGCGAGAAATTCCGCGGGTTCACGTCATGGAACGCCCTCCAGCCCATCCGGGCCGATTTCGAGGCCAAGGCCTGGGACACCTCCCCCCTCTCCTGGATGAGCTATCTCGACCTGCGGCTCCGCCTTCCCGAACTGCTGCTGATGCGGGTGGACAAGATGAGCATGGGCGTCAGCCTCGAGGGCCGCGTGCCGTTCCTCGACCACAAGTTCGTCGAACTGGCGATGAGCATCCCGCCCGACGTCAAAACCCGCGGCGGCACCCTCAAGCATATCCTCAAGAAAGCCGTGCGCGGGGTGATTCCCGACGAGCTGATCGACCGCCAGAAGCAGGGGTTCAACGTGCCCGTCCACGAGTGGTTTTTCGACAGGCTGGGTGAAAAGGCCCGCGCCGACGTGGCCGACGTATGCCGCCAGACCGATCTTCTCGACCCGGCCGCCGCCGACGCCTATCTGCGGCCCGGCAGGGGCAAACAGGGCTGGTATCTCCTCAACTTCGCCCTCTGGTGGAAACACTGGTTCGGAAGGTAGAACCCTCGCCGCACGGCCGGGACCATCCTCCGATGCCGCCGATGACGACGATGTCGCGGCTGCATCGGCGCACGCCGGGTGAAACGTCGAGCGGGGCGCCAGAGGCGCCCCGCTCGTTATATTAAACCAAATATATCAGAGGCCGAAGTGGTGCTTGAGCTGGTTCTCGAGATCGGCTTCGGTGGTCGCGCCCAGGTGGGTGTGAACGACCTTGCCGCCCTTGAAGAACATCAGGCTCGGGATCGACATCACGTTGAACTGGCCGGCGAGCGACTGGTTGTCGTCGACGTTGATCTTGGCGATCTTCACCTTGCCCTCATACTTTTTCGCCAGGTTGTCCACGATCGGTCCCATGATCCGGCAGGGGCCACACCAGGGGGCCCAGAAGTCCACCAGGGCTGCGCCCGGAAAATCCGTGATCTCGGTCTTGAAATTCGATTCGTTCAGTTCCTTGGCCATTTCGACCCTCCTGTAGATTGCATGCCGTATATGCGGCGCTCGTGCTGCTACGCAGTGTACACACTCACCGGCCGGATGACAAGATCAGGCCGATCAGAAGCCCGTAGATCGTGCTTCCGACCGGACTCGACGTAATGGGGCAGGCTCCGCTGGAGCAGCCGACGAACTTGTAGAACAGAAAGCCCGCCACGGCCCCAATGGCCGGATACGCGATCTTCAACAGAATCGATGTCATCCCGATCACCCCTTGATCACGGCAGTCTGCGCCGCCGAATTCTGACAACAGGACTCGAATCCCCGCCAGCGGAGTATATCTTCGAGCAGGCACCACCGCGTGATGCCGGACTGGAACAGATTGGCGCCCACGAACAGGGTCACCAGCAGCCACCAGGGGCTGTGAAGCTGCGATAGCGCCACGCTTGTCATGATGAATGTTCCCGCAACGATGCGCACGATTCGCTCGATGACCATCGGTATCCTCCTCAACTCAGGGTTCACCATTCAATAAAGCATTTCCCGTGCCACCGTCGGGAATTTCTCGTGTAATTTCCGGAGATCGCCTGTTGAAGGCCATCTGGCAGGAGCCTTTCGTCGGCGCGGGTTCGGACTGCTCGTTCCGGGCATCCCCTTTCCGGACAGAACACAGCAATTTTTGCCGACTCACTCGCATGATTTGCGTGTTTTTCATCCACCGACCGCAGGGAGAACAATCGGCCCAGGCGAGACGAAAACCACCATCATCCTCTCTCCAAGCCCCTTCCACCTCGATTGCGGGCTGATCAAACGGCACCAGACCCGCACAGCGCAGATAAAACCGCCATGCATGCGTTTTCCCCGGGCCGGGCACGGGAGTCAGAAGAAGCGCGACGCGCCAGGAACCGGCTTGCGCGCTGTCGATCCAGCCGGGCAGATACCAGCAGTTCTCCACCGGATCGAACACCGCCGACTGCCAGATCCCGTCGCCCACCCCTCCGGCAATCATTTCCACCAGGCGTTCGAGCCCGATCCCGCCCACGGCGCCCCGGCCAAGTTCCGCCGCAAACGAACGTGCGACCCATTCCCGCCGGGCGTATTCCGGTTCGACCGTGGGAGACCCCGGGAACGTCAGAAGGAGAATTCCGACCAGGAACATCGCTCCCCACACAACCGCGTATCCGCTTCTTCCCGTCATGATAAAGCCTCCATGGTTTACGTTCCATGAAGGCTTCGGATGGGAACCGGGATTGGGGAAAAAAATCAGCGCACGGGCTTCAACTCCGCTTTCCAGGCGGCTCCGCGCTTGACGGCGATCCATTTCATGCCGTGCGGCGGGGCGATGTCGATGCGCTCCTTTACCGTGATCCAGCCCGAAAGAACCCACTGATCGATGTCAAGCGCCCCGCCACGGATAACAGCGGCATGGGCGGCCATGATCTCCTCGATGCGCGCCTGTTTGCGGGGCGAGGCGACCGCGCCGGAGAGGTCGATGTCCCGGTCGGGAGCGGCGGATTTCGCAAAGGATTTCGGCGGCGGCGGGGCAAAGCCGGGCTCGGAAGGCGGTGTCAGGTCATCGGCTGCCTGTTCCCGTTCATCTGCCGTCGTGGTTTCGCGCAGCAGCACTCCGTCGGATTCGGCGAACGCCTCACTCGGAACGCGGGCCCGGACCGTGAAGGCTTTCGAGGCCGCAACCGCAGGCGTCACCTTCTTCTCGGGAAGTGCGTCACCAGGCTTGGGGGAAGTCGGCGCCGGCTTTGCGGCGGCAAGCTGCATGTCCGGTTTCACGGAACGCTTTTTGGAGCCGCCCGTGAGAGGCTCGCCGACGACGACCGGCGGCCGGTTCTTGGCAGTTTCCAGCTTTTCTTCGGAGACCGCCGCAACGGCCGGAATCTCATTCTGCGCTGCCGGGCGCTCCAGGACGGGCTCGGGGGCCGGAGCAGCCTTCGAAACGGCTTCTGCACCTTCGGGAGGCGCGGCCGTCTCGACCCGGAACACCGGGGGCGGAGGCGGAGGCGTCACGGGAGCCGCGGGAGCCGCCGCCATCGTCATCGTCTGGGCGGGCGGCTGCATTCCGGTATCGGCTCCCGCCGCCACCTCGGGCACCGGAGGTGTCACCGCGACCGGGGCCGCCGGAATCTCGGGCTGACCGCCGGGCTGCGGCTCTGAACTTCCCGCAGGGGCCGGCACAGCAGAGGGGGCCGTCTGGACGTCGGCAGAGCGGGCAAGCTCGGTGCGCTTGTCGGCCATCCCCGACTCACCGGTCATCAGGTGGCTGACGCCCACCGCGAGCAGGAAGCCAGCCGCCGCGAACGAGAGGCCGGCCCGGAACCAGAACGTTTGCCACCAGGCCGGCTCGCGTGAAACGGGCTCCTGCGCTGCGGCACGGGGGCGTTCGACGACCGGAGCCTCGATCGGCAGCCGGGCTGGGGCTTCCGCGATCACATTCCGGGGCTCGGCAGCCGTATCAGGGGCTTCGGCAGCGGCTGAGCGGCCGGGAATATCGAGAACGCGCGCGGCCAGTTCCGACGGGGGCTCCTGGCCGACGACGGTGGCGAATCCGGCTGCCAGACGGCGCTCGAACTCGAGCCGCTCGCGGCATGTCGGGCATCCGGCGAGATGGGACGCAGCCTCGGGCTCGGCCACGCTCTGCTCGAGCAGCGCGTGATCGAGGATCTTTTCGATGAATTCGTTGCAGTTCATAGCGCCTCGCCTACCGATCTTCCTTGCATCTGTTCACGCATGTGCGACTCGAGCCGGAGTCGCGCCTGCCGCACCCGGGTCTTGGCCGTCCCGAGCGGGATCTCCATCACCTCGGCGAGCTCCGGGAATGAGAGTCCGCCCAGGTAGACCAGGCCGATGACGAGCCGGTCGTCTTCCGACAGCTTCGACAGCGTCGCATCGATCAGTTGCGCCGCGTCTTCCCGGGCGAGCCGGTCGAGCACCGTCGCCTCGACCCGCGAGGACGGATCGGGGGTTTCCGGCACTTCATCCACCAGCACTTCGCTGCGGCCCTTCCGGCGCCACTCGTCGATCAGGAGGTTCCGCGCGATGCGGAATATCCAGGTCTGGAGTTTGCCGGTCTGGAAATCCGTGCGATGCCGCCAGATCCGCTCGAAGACCTCCTGGGCCATGTCCATGGCCTGCCCGGGCCGGCCGGTGTTCTTCAGAAAGAACTGGTATAACCGGCCACCGAACAGGCGATACACTTCCGCCCAGGCTTTCTGGGAACCGTGAGCCGCCTCCTGCCAGATTTCTTCCGGAGTCATCCTCCACCCTCTGAAACGGCGGACGAGCCGCCGGGATTTAGCCCAAACCGGGCGCCTTCACCCTACACGTTCCCGCCGCTGCTTACAAGGGGGCGGCGCTTCAGGCAGACGAGCGTGATATCGTCTCCCGCGGGCTGGCTGCCGATGAAGGTATCGAACTGCCGGAACAGCTCCTCGACCACATCCCGGGCCGTCCGGTCGGGGTGGCCCGCGGCCTCGGCGACCCAGGCCGCCGCCCGCTCATATCCGACGACCGCATCCGCCCCGTTTCGCGACTCGATCACCCCGTCGGTGTAGAGAACCAGCGCGTCGCCCGGCTGAAGAGCGAACTCGCCCCGCTCGGCCAGCACCTTCCGACGAACGCCGAGCGGATGGCCGATCAGTTCGATCTCCTCGGCGCGGCCGGTCGATGCCCGGTACAGCAGCGGGAAGTTGTGACCTCCGTTCAACACGGTCAGAACGCCGCTCTCCAGGTCGAGAATGAAGCAGAACACCGTCATCATGTGCTTGCGCCGTGTCCCCTGCGCCACGAGAAGCTCGTTGAACGCCGTCATGAACTGCTCGAGCGGCCGATCCGGCCCCGTGAGCAGGGAAAACGCGCTCTTCGCCATCCCCATGATCAGCGCGGCCGGAACCCCGTGGCCGGCCACGTCGCCGATCAGGCCGATGAGATGCCGGCCGCCGACCACCCGGTAGTCGAAGTAATCCCCGCCGATATCGGTCATGGCGCGGCTCACGCCGTAAATCCCGTATTCCCGCACCTCCAGGCCGCCGCCCGGGAACAGGCTCTCCTGGACGACGCGCGCGACTTCGAGATCGTGCATGCCTTCGGTGACGCGGTTCAGAAGGCCGGCGATCTCGCCCAGCTCGTCGTTGGCCCGGACCGGCACCCGGTGCCGGAAGTCGCGCCGGGCGATCGCCTCGATCCCCGTGGCCACATCCCGGAGCGGCAGCAGCACCTGCTCCGTCAGCAGCCAGGCCATCAGCGCGCCCGAACAGAGCAGCATTCCCGCGAGCAACCAGAGCTGCCGCCACAGCCCATCAATAGCAACTGCTACGCTTCCAAGCGGAGCCTTCGCCACCAACGTGTAGCTGTCGAGCATACGGCAGGGAAAGCCAATCCAGAGCATTTCCTCGCCCCGCTCGTTCCGGACCTCGCGGGCGATGACCCGGCGTAGCTCGGCCAGTCGGGCGATTTCCCGCGTCACCCTTTCGTCCATTCCCTCGTCGATGATCGTGCGGAACGGGTGCACCCCGTGGACGGCGCTCAACCGGATCGGCAGATCCCCTGCCCGGCGGAGGCTCCGGTACTCCCGCAGGCAGTATTTGTTCTGGAAGGCATTCCGGTCGATGCCGATGTGCACCAGCCACTCGGGCTTTCCGTCTGCCCCCAGAAGGGTGTTCTCGTAAAACATGCCATTCCCGGAGCCGAACCGGATCGTCTGGAACCGCTTCATGCCCTGGATGAGCACTTCCGCGTTCAGAACCCCTTTTCCCATGATGCCGCCGGCGAAATCCGAGACCGCGTCGGCCGACAGCGTCGCCGCATCGATCTCGGACGAGCCGCGCAGCTTCCGCACGACTTCCGTCCCGACCGCACTCACCAGCTTCTTCTGCACCTCGGGAACGGCGCTGCCCTGGATGAAATGCTCGACGAGGCACCGCCCCTTCTCGTCGATCACGAGCATCTGGTCCGTCACCTCGGTGTTCCGGAGCGGCTCGAACACCGCCGCCCGGCCGGCATCCGTCTCCTGCCGCTGCGCCTTCTCCACGAGACGCGCGAGCGCCACTTCGAACGCGGTGACCCGCTCTTCGGATCGCTCGTCGAAGTTGCGCACACGCGAAACGACGAAATCCTCGATCATCTGACGCCGCACATGCGCGTGGTCCCGCAGGGCATACGAGCCGCTGATCACCAGCAGGAGCGACGGGACACCGGCGGCCGTCAGGAACAGCGCGCCGAGCTTGAGGGGAAGGCGGGCGCCGAAGCCGGTTCCGATGCGGTCGCGCCGGAGGAAGATCAGCACCACCCAGCCGACCCCGATCACCCGAAGGAAGAGACCGGCCTCGTCGGACAACAACCGGGGCCGCTTCGAAACGGCGATCAGATGCCCATTCTCCCGACGCGGCGCCAGGGAGGCGAAGGACTCCTCCGTCTGGATCTGCCGATCGAACCGGGAAAAGGCGGCCAGCGTTTCGCGCATGACGCCCGGGTCCCGGGCTATGGAATTCGGAGTTATATATATCTGGCCACTTGCATCCTGCCGGCACCATCCCAGCGCGATGTCTTTCCGAAGCCGGTTCACACGCCGCAGCAGCAGCCGAAGCGGGCGGTCCGGATCCGCGGCCCCGTCGTGAAACACGGCGATGAAGCCCCGGACCGCGGTTTTGCAGTTCGGGTGGCCGTCCCAGATGACCCCGGAGTCCCGGGGACGGGGAATGAGGGGCTGATACCGGCCACGCGCCGAAGGAAGGGTCTCGGCCGAACTGACCTGGAACAGTGCGCAGAGCAGCCCGTGCTCGGCTGCCGGCATTTTCTTCCGTTCGACGGCATCGACCAGCGCCCGGAACCCTCGCACCAGGGCGCCTTTTCCCCGCGGCCCGCTGCTCAGCTCCGGAATGATCCCGCTTTCCCCGAACACGTAGAATTCAAGCTGATCCGGAAAGAACCGGTGCACGCGGTCGACAAGGGCCCGGGCCGCCGCGGGCGGCTCCAGGGCGGCGGCACGATCCGGCATCAGCCGCTTCAGCCGCTCGAACACGCGGCCGATGACCCTGGTCCGGAGAGCCGACTCGTCATCAAGCGTCTGAACGCGCGTCAACAGCCGCCCCTGCTCGACGGTCAGTTTCGCCGTTGCCCGCTCCTCTTCGAGGAGGGCGATCTGGCGCAATCCATAAGCCCCCGTCAGAACGGGAAAAAGGCCGAACACGAGAACGATGAAGAAGCCTCTCAAGGCACGCCCAGCGCCGGGAAAAAACTCCGTCATGAACGCCCGCAGCTCCTCCGCATCGCGGCTCAGCCCCGCCCGGAACCGAATTTCGCGATCAATTCCTTCCGCAGCGACCCCGCCCCGCTCTTGTGAATGAGCAGAAGGGCCTGGTCCGGCTTGATGCAGGCCCGTGTCTGGAACAGGTGCAGATGGCCGGCATACGCCGTCACCACGACCACCACATCGCTCCGGCCCACGATCTCGCAGGTGCGCGACAACGGAATCGTGTGATACCCGTCATACCACTCGTAGTCGCCCTCGATCACGCCCGCCTCGCGCAGGACAGGCCAGTAATGGTCGACGCCGACCCCGCCGAAAATCGCCACCCGCTTGCCTTTCAGCAGCCCTTCGACGGATTTCGCATTCTCGTCGGGCAGGGCGTGCAGCTCGCGCAGTTGCCGGGTGAGCTCCTGATTCTCCTCGTCCATCTCGCGGAGCGCCTTCCGGATCTCGGCCTCCTCCTCGAGCGTCGCCTGCATTTCGCGCTGGGTCTGGTTCATCTTCGCCTCGATCGCCCGCATCTGGCGTTCGACCTCGACGGGGTCGAGCTTCTTCAGCTTCTGCTGGGCGTCCTCGGCCTGCTGGCGGGCCGCGCGCGCATCGGCCAGCGCCGCATCGGCCTCGGCACGCAGCCGGCGGCACTCCTCGCGCAGGGCTGCGCCTTCCTGACGCTGGGCATCGATGCGCCCCTGGAGGTCCCGCTTCATCGCCTCCACCTCGCCCCGGGAAAAGCTGGGCCGGGTCTGGTGGTAATGCTTCAGAACGAAGTGATGGTGCGTGTACACCTCGAGCAGGTCTTGCAGCGAGTCCATGATCGCCTCCTGCTTCGAGGCATCGGGTGGGAACGCCGTTTCGAACTCGGCGATCACCTGCTTCAGCCGTTTCTTCGCCTCGCGGTAGGCCGCGTCGAGATCGCCGTAATACGTCGGCCGGACCAGGCTCACCGAGCGGGTCTCGAGAAACGCATCCTCGAGAGCGGCAAACTCGTCGGCGGCCAGGAGATCCCAGGCAAGCAGCACATCCGCCTGGGTGATCTCGTCGCGCAGTCGGGCCAGGCACTCGCGCAGCGCGGTGGCTCGCGTTTCGCGCGTGGCCGGAAGGGATTCGCCCCCGGCCCGCTCGGTGCGGCACACCTGCTCGACCTGGCGCAGGAGCTTGCGAAACCCAGGATACTCGTCGGGGTCCAGGAACAGGGTCGCCAGCAGCGTCTTGCGCCGCAGGTAATGCTTCGGATGCTGGTAGGGCTCGCCCCCCAGCAGGACCTCCTCGCGGTTTTTCGAGCCGCTGAACGGCACCCCGGTCGAGGTCGCCCGGTACTGCCGCGGCCCGCTCCGGCGCCGCATGCGCGCGAAGCTGTCCTCGAGCACCTCGCGGACCAGCCGCGTCTGGAGCGTGCCGCTCAGCACGATGTCCAGAAGATCGCCTAGGAAGCGGAGGAAGGGCCGTCCGTGGCGTTCGTGCAGCTCGGCGAACACCTTGTGGATCCGCCAGTCACGGTCGCTCTCGGGGTCGACAGGCTCCTCGGCAGGAACCGGCCCCTCTGGTTTTTTCGCCGGCCCGCCCAGGTTCCGCGCGATCTTCGAGGCGAGATCCTCCGACGGCTTGCCGCCCGTGGGAAGCCCCGCGAGCCGGTCGAGCTCCTCGTCGTTCTTCCAGAGCCGCGAGGGAAGGTCGAAACCACCGGGCTTCTTCATGCGCCGCGCTCTCCGGCCGCAGCCGCGCGCCGGCGTGTCTCGGCAGCCGCCATCACGCGGTTTCCGCCGCTTTCCCGCGCCCGGTTCATGGCCTGCTCGGCCGCCGTGAACAAATCCATCGGTTTGGTGATGCCGGTCTTCACGGTCGCGATCCCGAGACTGGCCGTCACGTTGATCGTCCGCTTGCCCGACCGGAACGACGTGGCCTCGATCATGCCGCGCAGCTTCTCGGCGACGATCATCGCCCCCTCGGCAGGCGTCTGGGGCAGCAGCAGCGCGAACTCGTCGTTCCCATACCGCGAAACGAGGTCATGGATCCGCATTCCGCCCCGGAACATGCGGCCAACCCGCTTCAACACCTGGTCCGCGGCAGTGTCGCCGTACCGTTCGTTGATCTCCCGGAACCGGTCGATGTCGAGCAGCACCAGGGAAAGCGGCTCCTTGTGGCGCTGGGCACGGCAGAACTCTTCCAGAAGCCGCTGGTGGAAATGCTTCTGGTTCGACATGCCCGTCAGCCCGTCCGTCGTCGCGAGGTAGAACAGCCGCGCGCGATGGATCGCCAGCGACGCCTGGGCCGCGAACACCTTCAACAGCTCCTGGGTGTGGTCGTTGAACACGACGCCGGGCTGTTTCGAGTCGAGATACAGGACGCCGATCGAGGTGTTCTCGTTCCGCAGCGGCGTCACCGCGATCGCCCGGATGCCCCGCTCGGCGGCCTTGCGCGCCTCGGCCGAGCTCTTCTCGTTGCCTTCGTGCTCGACCAGCGTCTTCGCGGTGCGGAAACTCTGCATCACGAGCGACGAGGTCGCAAGCATATCTTTCGCTATTTCTCTCGGCCCCATCTGGCGCTGGACGACCGTCTCGAGCCGGTCGAGCTCCTCGTTGAACAGCATGATGAAGCCGCGGCCGGCCCCGGTGACCCTCATCGCCATCTCGATCGTGAACTCGAGCAGCTTCTGGAAATTGAAGATCGAGTTGAGCGCCATGCTCACCTCGAGAATGCCCGACAGCTCACGCACCTTTTCGGCCACCTCGACCTCGGTCGCCCGGGCCGCCGGATGGAACTGGGACGGCAGCTTGCCCTTGAGATCGCTGAAGATGCGCTGCACCGCCCGCTCGTTCTGGGTCAGGAAGAACGGGAAGATCACCGGGAGCGACTCGTCGAGCCCCGGAAACGCCGCTTCCCCGCCCTGCTTGCCGTCGAGAATCAGGAACACGTCATCGCTCAGTTTGACGCGGTTCCCCGGTGCGATCGTCACCAGAAACCCCGGCGGGATGCGCCGGTCATCGACCCACGTGCCGAACGGGCTCTGCAAGTCCTGGACCGTCACCTCGCCGCGCCGGTTCACCTGGAGCTGGATGTGTTCGACGGCAATACCCCGGGCCTTCACCCGCACGTCGCACAACTCGCTGCTGCCGATCGTGACCCCGTTCGAGTCGGGTGACAACTGGCCTGAATACAGGGTTTTGCCGGCTAGGTCGATGATGCGGAAAAACATGGATGCGTTCCTCGACAACGAAGTAGTGGTGTAATCCGAAAATTATACCCCACGGGCCGGCCTTCAGGCCAATCCCATTTCGCGTTCAGACAAACGCCCCGGCGTTATCGGCCGGGGCGTCGGAACGAAACGAGCGGACAACTCTCACTTGAACAGCATTTTTTCGATCTTGAACTCACCCTTGGGGGCCTCATCGAAATTTCCCGCCGCCAGATACCAGGTCGCATCGCGGTCCATCGCGAGGAAGCGGTTCATCACCAGCGGCGGCTTCACGCGTCCCGTGGAAGACGGCTTGCCATACACATCACAGATGGCCCACGGGAATTCGCCCTGGAAACCCTCGGCCGGAACATACGTCACGAGACTCTCCCCCTTCTCGCCGACCCACCAGAGCTTCGGGTTCGTGTGCTCGGGAAGCTGGAGCGGAATATCCTTCACGGCGTTCCCCTCGGGAGTCTCGAGAATCAGGTGGCCGAGCTTCGCGTCTTCATCCCATTTGAGCCGGGCAAGATTGCCGGCCGGATCGAGCGCCATGCCGGACCATTCCCAGTGAAGCTCACGAACGAGCTTGCCGGCGGCATCGAACACGACGATCGCCTCGCGGCCGATGTCGGCAACGAACACGTGGCCGGTCGGCCCGACCTCGACAAACGCCGCCTGGAGAAGTTTCCCGGGCTCATCCCCTTGGCTGCCGAAGGTCGCGAGGAGTTTTCCGTCGAGGCCCAGCAGAAGAACCTCCTGGGTATCCGACCGGATGGCGAACACCCCTTCGACGGTGCCGGCAGCGCCGGTTTTGAGGGCGATATCCTCGATCAGGGCGCTGGCCGTTCCGACGACGATCTCGTGGAGCAGCTTCCCGTCATCGGCCAGGTGCATCACGCGGCCGCCCACGCTGTCGGCGACCCAGAATTCGCCGTTCGACACCCGGAACGAGCGAGGCCCCCAGGGATGCGGCTCTTCCTGGTTGGGGTGGGTGGTCTGATTGATCACGCCGACCTGCGTTTTCTCGGAGCCATAGGTGAGGGTGAGAGCCGAAACGTCGAGAGCCGGAACGAGCGCAAACGCAACCGCAGCGAGACAGACGGTGGAAAGTTTCATCGTTCGGAAATCCCTGCCTTTATGCTTGATGAGCCCCGGCGAAGCACGACTTCGGCGATGCCGGGGGGTTCTGCCGGTGACATCTTATCCGAAAACGGAACGGCCTTCCATGATTACAGACCCCCACCGGCCCGAACAACAGGTCAGCGTCCGCCAGCGCGGCACCCGACACACGGAACCCGCGCCGGCTGGCGCCGGGGGTGGATGGATACGACTCAGGCCTTGCGGAGAACGATCTCGATCGGGCGGTACTCGATGGCGCTGAAGATCGGATGGCGCTTCGAAGAGGAGTTGTTCATGGCCATCAGCGAGTTGCCGTTCTTGGCCACGATCCCGATGTGCTTGTGCCGGCCACCCGAGGGGGCCTTCCAGATGACGACGTCTCCGGCCTGGTATGGGGGCGGGCTGACGCGCTTCCAGGCGTTGCCGCCCTTGAGGCCGAGGAGGGCGTTCTTCACGCCGTCGCAGTTGAGGATCATGCCGATCGGCACGCCGGCCTCGCGCAGGGCCGCCGAAACGACGTTCGCGCAGCCGAGATTGCCGCCCTCGGTGCCGGGGGCATACTTGAACGACTGGGCCGTCGCATACCGTCTGGGGAAGTTCGCGGCAACCTGGGCGACCTTTCCGGCAACGCCGCTCACGTTCGCGCCCGCATTGCTGCTCGAACTGCTGGAGGGCTTGGCAGAGGCCGCAGGAGCGGCATTTTTTGCCGGGGAAACCGCGATCGTCTGCTTCGCCTTCGCCTTGGCAAGGCGGTCCATCAGTTCATTGACGCGCGAAGCCAGGCTGTTCAGCTTCGCGAACAGGGCGTTGATGCGCTCGAAGAACTTGTCGATGACGCTCTTGGAGGCATCGCTGCCCGCCGAAGCCGTGGCGCTCGCCGAAATCGTCTTCGTCGCGGCCGCCGCCTTGCCGTCGTTCGCCACGTCATGTTCCTGAAGCGTCTCGAGAGGATTCTGGGCGACAGCCGGGCCGGCAGCAACCAGGCAGATGCACATCAGAAAAGCAATCAGGGACCATCGCAGTCCGTTCAGCATAATGTCGGCTCTCCCTTCGATGATGAGGTTCTGCCCCCTATCTTACCGGAGAGGAACGACAAGTTACACCGAAACGAACATGCGCCTGAATCTTCGGCCGTCAGCCGATCATCGAGAGAATGCGCCGCCGATCTTCGCGCAGCACCTCGAGTCGCTCGAGTTCGGCCCTCCACCGTTCGGCTTCTTGCTCCGAGATGCGGAGGCTGCCCCGGGAAAGCGCCAGATCGAGTTCGGCCTGCGTCAGCCCGAAACCTTCTTCGATCGAAGCGATGCGCCGGCCACAGGCTCGGATCTGCGCTTCGACCGCTTCGAGCTTCAGCAGGAGCGCCTCATGAATCAGCCGCGCCGTCGCAACCGCCTCGCGGGGCGGAAGAGAGGAACGATCGCTGCGATGCGGAATCACGGGTTTCACCTCGGCAGAGGAATACCAGGGAAGAAACGCGGCTAGACAGGCAAACATGGCTCACTCCTTTGCTACATCGGCCGGTACCGGCGCAGAACTCCGATGACGACGCCCTTGATGGTCACGTCGCCCCCTTCGACCAGGATCGGCGGCATCGCCGGATTCGACGGCTGAAGCCGCACCCGCGGCCCCTCGCGGTATAGCCGCTTCAGCGTCACCTGCTCGTGATCGAGGCAGGCGATCACCATCTCGCCGTTCGGGGCCGAATCACGCTTCTCGACAACGACGAGATCCCCGTCGCGGATTGCCTCGTCGATCATCGATTCGCCCCGCACCTTCAGCACGAACGTCTCGCCCCGGCCGACCATGCATTCGGGAAGCGTGATCGTCTCGTTCCAGTCGGACATCTCGATCGGCCGGCCCGCCGTGACGGTGCCCAGCAGCGGAACATCGACCCCGCCACCGGAAGGGGCCTGCGATGCCTTCACCTGCAGCCCCCGCGACCGCCGCGGCAGCGCGTCGATATGCCCCTTCTCGACGAGCATGCGCAGATGCTTGTGAACCGTCGCCGATGAGGACAGCCCCAGCCCCTCGCAGATCTCGACGATCGTCGGCGCATACCCGTGCGCGGCGAAAAAAGAGCGAACGAACTGCAAGACCTGCTGTTGTCTCGGCGTCAATGGATCCGGGGTCATAAAGCACCTCCGCGTTGTTTCACTTCCCTAACCATAGGCGAATGAAAGGCGAATGTCAAGCGAACGTCAGACAAAAATTCTGTTCTTTCCCCATCCCCTGCTATAATTTCCAGAACAACGTCCTGTTCTTCCTCCGATTCGCAGATCACCAACAAGGCACATAGACAAAAAGCGTGTTGCGGGCGCATCGCGATGCGCCCCTACACGTTTATAGATTGTCATATACATCGTAGGGGCGGATCGTGATCCGCCCAAATCGCCGGCGCCAAAGCCCTTCCTGTATCTTCGTGGTACATCGATCTTCGGTCTCTGTGTCTCCGCGGTGAACCGTTCTTCGTGTCTTCGTGCCTTTCGTGGTGATACCAGAGATTTTCAGCATTCCAGGTGAAGAGGAGCATCCCCGATGAACCGAACCCGTTCCGCGTTTTCGCTTGCCTTGATCCCGCTGGCCGCCATCGCCTGGTCCGCCGAGACTCCCGCCCCTTTCACCTACACGGTCCCCCCGGGCGGCCTCTCCCGCACGATCCGCATCATGCACGTCTCCGGGGGCACCCCGCGGCTTGTCCACATGGGCCTCCACAAGGGCGGAGAGACGATCCGCCTGAGCCTGCCCGCCGGCTCCGGCGACCGCATCCAGATCATGATCAACGGCATTCTCAAAGAAGATCTGCCGTTCGAACCCCCGGCCCCAAAACCCGCATCAACAGCGGCTACTCTTCCCCTCCCTCCGGCGGCCACGAGCACCATCAGCTTCCCCCTGCTTCCCCTCATCGTGGCCACCCCCACGACGGCGCTCCCGGCCCGGGAAGCTTCGGCGACGCCTGCGCCACCTCTCCCGGCCAGGCCCCAGCGCATCGTTTCAGCCGCCGCCGTCCGTCTCCGCGCTTCCCCATCCGTCTCCGCGAAGGAAGTGGCCCTGCTCGCCCTTGGAACCATCCTCGACGAACGCGAAGCCGGTGCAAGCGAAGAGACGATCGGCAAACGCACCGCGAAATGGTACCGGGTCGCCCTTCCCGACGGCCGGGAAGGCTGGCTGTTCGGTGCCTTCACCCTTCCGCTGCCTGCCGGGAACCGCGAGGAAACGTTCCTGCGCCTCGCAACCGAGCGGCTCGCTCTCGAAAAGCAAAGCCCGAACGATCTTCTCGAACTGTATCGGTTCCTGGCCTCCGCCGCCCCCACCGGAGCTTCCGACCCGGCCCGCGCCGAGCTCGAGTTCCACGCCCTGCTGGCCCTCAACCGGTATCTCGCTGCCCTCCCCGGGCCGGCGAAGCCCGACGTCGTCCCGGCTGCCATCGCTTCCGAAGCCTCCCGGCTGGCGTATTCCGAGCCCGCCGCACAGTATATGTGCAACTATGATACATTCTGGGAACTGGTCGAACGCGCCAAAACCCGGCCCAACGCCGACGAGCTCGCATGGAAAGCCGCGCACCAGCCGATACCCGGCGAGACCGAAGGCTTCTTCGATCTCATGATCGGCCAGGCGGATCGCACCTCCGGCCGCTATCTCCGGGCGCAGCCCGCCGGAGCACACGCCGGCGAAGCCATGAACAATATTACAGAATATTTATTTTCCGCCGGCGACGGCGGGGCGATCCGCGAGCCGGCCGGCATCCCCGCGGATGAGCTTTCCGAACGCATTCCCCAAGAGAGCCGGAAGGACGCCCTCGACGCGCTCATCCCGCTCAGGGCCGCGGTCGCCGCGGCCGCCCATTCGGGCCGGGATGCCCTGCTCGGCCGGCTGGACGCCCTCGCCGAGCGCATCCGGAGTCTGCCGGAATGAACGCGCTCCGCAGGTCTTTTTTCATTGTATTCGCTATTCTCTTTCTCTCCCGGCCCGGGGCGGCCGCCCCGGCCTGGATGCCGCTCGAACCGCCTTCTCCCGAAGTGAAACGGGCCCTGTGCGCCCTGATCGACGGGGACGACGTCTGGGTCGGCTACGAGAACGGCGGGCTGGTCCGGTGCGACGAGTGGGGCCGCGTGAAGCTCCGCCTCACGACCGCCGAAAAGCTGCCGGGCAACTCCGTCACGGCGCTGGCGAAGCGCGAAAAGGATCTGCTGATCGGCACCTCCGACGGACTCGCCCGGCGCGACGAGTTCGGCGCGATGAAGGTCTACACCACCGACAACGGGCTGCCCGACAACGGCATCACCTGTCTCGCCGCCCATGACGGCGCCGTCTTCGCCGGCACGATGAAAGGCCTCGTCCGGCTGCGTGGAGAGGCATTCGACGTGCTGACCGAGGAGCGCGGCCTCCCCTCGAACCATGTGACGGCGCTGTGCAGCTCCCCGCTCGGCCTTCTCGCGGGAACGACGAAAGGCTGGGCCGTCATCCGCGGCGATGCGATCGAGGCGCACACGCCCGAACGCGACGGACTGGCCTTCGAATGGATCTCGGCGATCGCCTACTACCGGCAGCGGCCCTCAAAAGCCGGCCTGAGCTCGACCCTCGAGGACTGGATCGTTCTCGGAACGGCCGGCGGCGGCCTCCTTCGCTGGAGCGGCGGCTCCTACATTCCCTACACCGCCGACGAGGGAGGCCCCGGTTCGAGCTGGGTCACCGCCCTCGTCTGGCAATCCAACACCTCCCAGCTCTGGGTCGGCACCCGGGAAGGCGCGGCCGTGCTGCACCTGCTCCCCGACCTGGGCGGCAATGCCTGGCAGAGCATCTCGGCACGCGACTCGGGCCTGCCTTCCGACGAAATCACCGCCCTCGCCGTCGAGGGCCGTGACGAGGCAATCCACGACTACGAGCTGATGAATGCCTCGGGTCTTCCCCAACTGCGCGGCTCGGGAAGCTGCCCCTGCGCGACCTGCACCGCGCTGATCGCGGCGGGCGGCAAAAAGGCCTGCCCCGACTGCCACGCGCAGCCCCCCGTCATCTCCCCTCGCACCATCCAACGCGAAATGACCTGGGCCGCCTTCTGCACCCCAGAAGGGGCCGCCCGGTACACGCACAAGGAGATCCCGCACATCGGCCAGGGCAATTTTTACGCCTATCTCGTCAACCAGGGCAGCGAGGTCGTGGGCATGGCCGACGCCAGCTCCATCTGGGCGGGAATCCGCCCTCCGGCCGTCGGAGGTTGTTTCCTCCACGCATTCAGCCGCACTGCCGCCCGGTTCGACCCCTGGCCCAATCTCCCTGGCGATCTCACCTTCAACAAGGAGATCAACACGCTCGGCGTCTCCCCGGAGGGTTTTCCCGTCGCCGGCAGCTCGGGCCTGGGCGGCGGGCTTGCGCTGCTCGACTCCCAGAGCGATGTCTGGTATTTCTTCCGGGCGAAGCACGGCTTGTCCGACACGAACGTCACGGCGACATTCCGCGACGGAACGGGCCTCCTGGTCGGAACCGGCGGCCCGGCCGGCATGAGCGGCTCCATCTTCCGGCTCCGGGAGGGGAAGTTCGAGCGGCTGCCGTCCGACGGACTGCCCTCGACCGCGATGGCGGCGGGCAACGCCCTGTTCCCCTCGCCGGTCACGGTCATCCGCGCCGAGGCCGACCGGATCTACGTCGGAACCAAAGCGAGCGGCCTCTACATCTGGAACGGAGCTGCCTGGACGCGGATGAACTCTCTGGCCACGAAAGCCCTTTCCGATGATGCGATCCAGGCGCTGGCCGTGAAACGCGGCGTCCTGTATGTCGGCACGAAGAAGGGCCTCGACGTGTTCGCGGGCGACCAGACCCAGCATGTCGACGTCACTTATTACGGAAGCTATAGTAACGACGTGCAGGCGCTGCTGCTCGACGAGACCCAGAACGACACCGACCAGCTCGTGTTCTGGATCGGCACGGCCAACGGCATCACCCGGCTGAGCATGTTCCAGGGCGTGATGAAGCACGGGGGCAAATCCCCGGTCATCGTGGACAGCGTGATGAAGCCGATGTTCTGGCCGTCCGAACCGCCCCAGGCCGTTCCCGTCGCCGCCTGGTCCTGGCCGGGCAACCCGAACGTCGGCGCGCTCGACGTCTGCCCCTTCGACGGGCTGCCGGGAAACCGCGTGAACGGGCTCGCCATCGACGATCTCAACCTCTGGATCCCGACCGACAACGGCCTCGCGCGCCTGCGCAAGTGATCGGCGTCCTGCCGCATCCGGCATGCTATACTCATGGGTGAGAGGTGATTCATGGCACCGTTCGCGCAGCCGACAAGACGGAGTCATACAGAGAGAACACACCGCCCCCAACCGATGAGCCGCCCCGCAGGATGCGGAACGTGGTCCGGCGACGCCCGGATGGCGCAGCCCGGCCTTGGATGGCACATGACCGCGCTGCTCGTTCTTCTCCTGTTCGCGTTCGCCGTCGCCGCTTCTGCCGACGGCTCCATCGCCTCGCTGTCCGGCAGCGGGTTCGCGCTGACGAGCGAGGAACGCGCCTGGCTGGCCTCGCACAGCGAGATCCGCATCGGCATCTCGACCGACTGGCCCCCGTTCGAGTTCATCGACGAAAACGGCGTCTACGCGGGCCTCGCGGCCGACTACCTGAAGATCGCGACGGCGCGGCTGGGCCTCACGGCGCGCCTCGACGGGACGATCCTCCCCTGGGACAAAGTCCTCGAACGCGTGCGCAACAAGGAGGTGGACGTCCTTCCGGCCGTTGCGGTCGCGGATGAGCGGCGTTCATTCCTCCAGTTCACCAAGCCGTACATCGTGATCCCGAGCGTCGTCTTCCAGCGGCGCGACGCGGCGGCGGTCAAATCGATGGCGGATCTGAAAGGGAAGCGGCTTGCCTGCATGCGCGGCTGGATCGTGCACGACCAGTTGATGCGCGACCATCCGGAGATCCGGCTTTCCCCGAACGAGCATGTCGAGGGGCTGCTGGGCCAGGTCATGATGGGCACGGTCGATGCCGGCATCATCGACCTCGCGACGCTGAGCCACTACTCCCGGCGGCACCACCTGTCGGACCTCACGATCTCGTTCCGATCGCCCTATGCGATGTATCTCGGCATGGGCTTCCGGCAGGACTGGCCGGTCATGGCGGGGCTGTTCCAGAAGGTGTTCGACGGCATCTCACAGGAACAGGCCGCGGGATTGTACGACACCTGGATCGTGCCCGCGACCGGCACCGACGAGCTGTTCCGGACGGCCCTGCGCTGGACGCTGGTGCTCGTCGTGATCGCCCTGGGCATCGCGGTCTGGAACCTCCAGCTCAGGCGGCTCGTGACGGCCCGGACGGCCGAGCTCGAACACGGGATGGAGCTGAACCGGCGGCAGGCGGCGGCCCTGGCCGAGAGCGAGCGGAAATTGCGCGCCCTGTTCGACCAGTCGTTCCAGTACACCGGCCTGCTCGCGACGGACGGCAGGCTCCTTCAGGCCAACCGCTCCTCGTTCGACCGGCACGCCCTCCCCGAGAACCACATGATCGGCCGGCCCTTCTGGGAAACCCCCTGGTGGAGCGGGGATCCCGAGGCCCAGGAACGGCTCCGGCAGGCGATCGGCCGGGCCGCGGCCGGGGAGTTCGTCCGGTTTGAAACCACCCACCAGTCCGACCTCGACGGGCTGACCCACTACATCGATTTTTCCCTCAAGCCCTTCACGGACGGCGCCGGGAACGTCGTCTACCTGATCGCCGAAGGCCGCGACGTGACCGAGCAGCGCCAGGCCCGCGAAGCCCGGGACAAGATGGAACTCCAGTTCCTGCAGGCCCAGAAGCTGGAATCCGTCGGCCGGCTGGCGGGCGGCATCGCCCACGACTTCAATAATATTCTTACGGCTATCAATGGCTTCGCCGAACTGGCGCTGCAGGACCCAACGGTGCCGCCGGGGCTCCGGCCGACGCTGGAGGAAATCATGAAAGCCGGGAAAAGCGCCGCGACGCTCACCCAGCAACTGCTGGCCTTTTCCCGGAAACAGGTGATCGAGCCCCGGGTGATCGATCTGAACGAGCACCTCACGCAGATGCGGAACATGCTGGCACGGATCATCGGCGAGGACATCGTCTTCGAGCTGAGCCCGGCCCCGGATCTCGGCCGGATCCGGGCCGACCCGAACCAGATCGAGCAGATCCTCGTGAACCTGGCCGTCAACGCGAAGGATGCGATGCCCCACGGCGGCACGCTGCTCGTCCGGACGGCAAACGTCGAGCTGGAAGATATCGGCAGGCATATCCAGCTCGAGGTGATCGACACGGGCACCGGCATGACACCGGAGGTTCGGGAGAAGCTGTTCGAGCCGTTCTTCACGACGAAGCCGCGCCACGAGGGGACCGGCCTCGGCCTCGCGACGGTGTATGGCATCGTGCGTCAGAACGACGGGCGGATCGAGGTCGAGTCGAGCCCGGGCAAGGGGACGCGGTTCCGCATCCAGTTCCCGGCAGCGTCGGGCCCGCTCAGCCGTGAGAAGAAAACCCCGCCCGCCCGGGCCGCTTCCGGGAACGGCGCGCTGGTGCTGGTGGTGGAGGACGAGTCGCTGATCAGAGATCTGATCGAGCAGGGGCTGCCCGTGTTCGGCTACCGCGTGACGACGTTTGCGACGGGCCGGGAGGCGCTCGACTGGCTCGCCGCAACTCCCGAAAAGCCGGCGGTGCTGGTGACCGACGTGGTGATGCCGGGCATGAGCGGCCGCGAACTGGCCGACCACATCCACGAGCGCGACCCGAAGCTGCCGGTGCTGTTCACGTCGGGGTATGCCGAGAACGTGGTGGCTCATCACGGCATCGTCGAGGAGGGGATCCGGTTCCTGATGAAGCCGTACACGATCCAGGCCCTGGCCGCCAAGATCGCCGAGATCATCACGGTCGTCGGGAACGAGCCCGCCGCGCCATCTGACGTTCCTGGTCCGTCGTGATTCCCTCGATCACGGCGCGAGGCAGGATCGGGCGGAGCCGCCGGTTCCCATCACCGGTCGGGGATTCGTCGAAGGATGCTCTTTTTGAACCGGTCGTTTTGTGATACATTTATGGGTAGGGACGGTTGCCAGCCTGCAGCCGGGTTCGCCGAGGCGGACCGCCCATCGTTCTTTGGACTGCCCTTCCCGGGGGTGACCTGGTTTCGACGGGGAGTGCGATCGATCGCTTGCCATTCGAGGTTGGTCGAACGGCCTCGTTAAAATTCGACCGCAAAAACAAAGGCCAACGAAAACGTTGCGCTCGCGGCCTAATTAGGCTGCGCGGTTCCCGGTAGATTCCGCCGGTAAGCTACCGAAGAACCGTCGAATAAACTGGCTGGGAGTGGCGTGGGGCCCCTGG
>JAKQOH010000196.1 GCA_029565415.1 Candidatus Rifleibacteriota bacterium
ATACTGCATGGCAACCTCCGGGGCTATCCGACAAGGATACGGGTCGTGGGATACCGCACGTCACCGCGTTTCACCGGCGCCCTGACCGAGAGCGCGAGGGTGAGCGGGCCGATGCGGCCGATGAACATGAGGGAGATGATGAGAAGTCGTCCGATCGACGAAAGGCTCGGCGTGAGGTTGGCCGACAGGCCGACGGTTCCGAACGCCGAAGCGGTTTCGAACAGGAGCCGGACGAGGTCCTGATCCTCGGTGAGGGTCAGAAAGAACGTGTAGAAGGCAACGAGCGTTGCCGAGATGGCCGTGATCAAAAAGGATTTCAGCACGATGTCGGCGGGAATCGACCGCTCGTACACCGTCACTTCGGTTTCCCCCTTCATCTGGGAGTCGAGCGCGAGCAGCATCACGGCGAGGGTTGTCGTCTTGATGCCGCCACCGGTCGAGGCGGGCGAGGCGCCGATGAACATCAGGATGACCATGAAAAACAGGCTGGATGAGCGCATGGCGCCGATATCGATCGTGTTGAAGCCGGCCGTGCGGGTGGTGACGCTCTGGAAGAGGGCCGCCATCAGTTTTTCCGGGCCATTGAGCGTCTGCATTGAGGGGGCCGCGAATTCGAGGAAGTAGATGATGACCGTACCGATGAGGATCAATAGCAGCGTCATGATCACGACGACGCGGGTGTGCACGTCGGCCGGGCCGCGCCGGTTCCCCATCAGCCAGGCGTTGAGGACGCCCAGAACGGCGAAGCCGAGGCCGCCCGCGACGATCAGGCCCATCACGGTGAAGTTCACGATCGGATCCCACGCGTAGCTCATGAGATTGTCGGGAAACAGCGCGAAGCCGGCGTTACAGAAAGCGGAAACGGCATGGAAAACGCCGAGATAGGCGGCCCGACGCGGTGTGCAAGCCAGGATGGCATGGAAACGGAAACCGAGGATCAGGGCCCCGGCCGCCTCGACGATGAGCGTCCAACGGATGATGTCTCGCAGGATGTTGCGCAGGCCGGCCAGATCCGATTGGTCGAGGACGTTCTGCATGACCGATCGCTGACTGATGCCGATGCGTTTCCCGACGATCATCGCGACGCCTGCCGACATCGTCATGATGCCGAGACCCCCGATCTGGATCAGGCACAGAACGACGATCTGGCCGAAGAGGGTGAAATAGGTTCCCGGGTCGATCACGTTCAGTCCGGTGACGCAGACGGCCGAGGTCGAGGTGAAGAGGGCCGTCAGGAACGACGGGGTGAAGTCGGGGGAAACGGAAACCGGCAGAACCAGCAGGAACGCGCCGCTCAGAATCACCCCGGCGAAACTCATCGCGATCAGCCGTGCCGGCCGTTCCGAGATGCTCTGGGCCAGGTTGGAGAGGGTGCTCTGTTCGAGATACCGGTTGAAGTAGTGGATGAACTGCCTGACGACGAGGATGTGCGTCGGGTGAACCCCACCGAACGTCATCGTGAACAGGGGCAAAAAGAAGATCAGATCGAGCGGGAAGTCTCGGAAGAAGCTGAACACCGACCGCGACCGGAGCAGGCCGAGCCCGAGGTGAAGGAGAAAGATGGCGTTGACGGGAAGGGCGAGCAGGGCTTTGGCGGTGTTATACCAGCCTTTGGTGTGCAGATCGGGATCGAGCGCGAGAAAGAGGAGCCCGAGAAAGGCAAAGGCGTTCATCAGGCGGCGCGCAGCACGAAACAACGAATCCAGCCACGGATTCGCTGTTTCGACGGGGGGGTGCAAATCGAGCATGCCAAGAGTCGGCCATCCGGTCTGCACCGGAATGGCGACACCCTCCTTCAATCTGCCTGCGAGGTTAGCTGACGGGTTCGGCGTTGGGAGGTCGCCTACTTCGATCGGATCGAAGATTCACCCCGGGACATGGGTCCCCCGCTCCCGGCGGTGCCGGGACTCGGCGTTTTCAGGGAAGGGTTATACTCTTCCGGGACGCGGATGTCAAGCGAGGTGCGGGGCGGCTGCGCCGGCGATCACTTCATTCGCTCCCGGGCCCGGGTGAGCAGTCCTTTCGCGCGATCGTTGCCCGGGAACCGGTCCAGGAGGGCGAGGCACTCCTCCTCGCAGCGGGGAAGGTCCCCGAGCTGGAACAGCGATTCCGCGAGCACCATGCGGGGGGCGAAGGCTTCCGGGCTGCGTGCGGCCATTCCCGTCAGCTTCTCGATGCCGAGTTCCCCTTCGCCGAGATAATAGGTTGCCTTGAAATACAGCGCGCCCGCCTCGGAATCGTCGGGGCGGATCGTGAGCGCTCGTTCCAGAGCCTCTTTTGCTCGGGCATACTTCGAGTTCGCGACGGCGTTTTTGCCGAGCAGCAGCCACGACTCGAAATGGTTCGGATCGGCTTCGGTCGCCCGACGCAGAAAGTCCCGCGCAGCGGGCTCTTCCTGTCGGTCGAACGCTTTGAGGGCCTGCTGATAGAGTTCCTGTGCCTGCCCGGATGGTGCGGGCGCCGGAACCGCAGAAGGCTCGGCAACCGCGGGAGGCATCGACAGGGAAAGGGGCGCGGATTCGGAAGAGGCCGCAGGCGTCGGGGGCGTCACGGGGGTCGCGGGGGTCGCGGGGGTCGCGGGAGTATCGAGGGCCGCGAGTTTTGCCGTGATCTCCGCGCGGAGCGCCTCGTTCACCGGGGCCGTGGCGGCGGTGTCCAGAGCCAGGATTGCCTTGCGATACAGCAGGCGCTTTCCCGATGCGGCCGTGGCGGGCATGGCGTCGGCTCTGGACATGAGCGCGCCGGCAAGCTGAGCGGCTTTTGCGTTGCCCGCCGGCGTGGGGCCGGCGGCTGGAGCGACAGAAGCGGCCGGGGCCGATGCCGTGATGGAGATCGGAGATTCGGCTGCCGCTGGCGAAGAAGGGCCCTGAAGCTCGTCACCGGTGGCGCGGATGGCGAAATCGAGCGTCAGGCCGGTGACATGACTGCCTTGTTTCGTGAACTCGTGGAGGATGACGGTCAGGCCCGCGGCATCACCCGCGCCGGCGGCCAGCACGCTTCCCGTCTTGATTTTCTTCGCGTTCAGCTCGAGAGGCTGGATCTCGACCGTTGCGGTCTGGCCGTCGGATGCGGCAAGCCGGAGGCGGAAGCCGAGTTTGTCGAGGGAGGGCACGTCGCGGTCGGCGTTCCAGGTCTCGAGGAGTTCGATCGATGCCGAGACGGGGGTGCCGCGGAGCAGGAACGTGCCGGGAAGTTCGATCGTCGACGGATGCGGCTCGAATCCGATCATGCGGGTGATCGAGGCGAGCGGAGCCGGGGCGCCGGTCTGGGACTGGGCAACGGCGGGCAGGAACAGCGCGGCGCTCAGTGCCGATACGAGAACGAACCTCCAGATTCCCGGGTTCTTGGGCGTGCGGTGTGACATCGTATCCTCCTCGTTCGTACGGTTCAGCGGCGGATCAGGCGGCCGCCGCTTTCCGCTTTCTCGTTGTCTCCGGCGTTCCCGGAGAGGGTGTTCGCGCCGACGACGGCCGAACTGCCGTCGCCATGGGCATGGATGCCGTGTTTCCGGTTCCCCGTGATCCGGTTGTCCGCGATGATCGCGGCGGTGCCGCCCATCCCGGACTGGATGCCCGACCAGCCGTTCTGGGAGAGGGTGTTGCCCCGGATCGTTCCCTTGCCGCCCTGGTAGACGAAAATGCCGTTTTCTGTGTTATTAGATATTGTATTATTCGATATTGTTGGGTTTGCGCCGTCCTTGATGCCGACGCCGGATTTCCCCGAGCCGGAGACGGTGTTGCCCTCGAAGACGCCCCCGGCCCGATCGGTGAACCAGGCGCCGTAGATCGCGTTGCCGGCGAGGGTGTTGCCCGACACCCGGGGACTGCCGCCGCGCGCGAGGAAGCCCATGCCGCGGCTGCCGGAGAGGGTGTTCCCGGTGATGGTCGGGGAGCCGCCGTCGACGGCGATGCAGGCGGACCAGGCCGGGGCTGCCGCGGCGGCGGTGCTGGTGACCGTGCAGTCACGAACCGTGGGCGATCCGCCCGTGATGCGGACGGCGTCAGTCTGGGAGGAGCCGGTGAATCTGATCGTGAGACCGGCGATGAGGGCATTCCCGGAAATGGTCAGAACGGGGCCGGATCCGGATTCGAGAATGATCGAGCCGCGGGATCCATCGCCCTGGATCGTGATCTTGCCGTCGATGTGCGTCGAGCCGCGATAGGTGCCGGGTTTGACGCGGATCGTCTGGCCGGGTTTCGCTGCGGCGACGGCCTCGGCAAGGGTGGCAAAGCCGCCGGGGCCGACGATGGGCTCACGGGGGGCGGCGGGCGGTTCGACGACGGGCGGCTGGGCCGGCGGTGTGACGACGGGGGGCTTCGCGGGCGGCTCCGGCGGTTTCACTGCGGCGGATGCAGCGGCGGCCTCACGGGCGCGGCGCTCGGCTTCTTCGCGCAATGCCGCTTCGCGGCGCTTTTCCTCTTCGAGGCGGCGGGCTTCCCCGGCGCGCTTCGCCTCGTCGGCGATACGGGTGTCGAGCGCGGCAAGCGCATCGGCGATCTCCCTGTTCCCTTTCAGGCCGGGGATGCCCGATGTCGCTGCAAGGAGCGCCCGCGCCTGCTCAGGCTTCTTCTGGCGGGACGCCGCGTCGAGATAGGCTTTTTTCAGGGTTTCGAGATGCGGCCGGACGGCATCTGCTCCGGCGAGGGATTCGAGTTCGCGAAGCAGTTCCGCAGCAGGTTTGACGGATTCGGCGGGCTTGAGCTTTCCGAGCGCCGCTTCGAGGTTGCTTCGGCGCTGTGTGCGCCAGGATGCCAGGCCGGCATCGACCGCGTTCGCCAGCTCCTGTTCCTCGGGAGTGCCGGGCGGAGCAAGGCGTTTCAGGGCCGAGCGCAGGGACTCGGCCTCGGTGGGGCCGTCGAGCTTTGCCGCTGCCGAACGGATTGCCGCGAGGGCTTCGTGACGTGCCTCTTCGGCTTGCCGGGCTTCGCCCAGATCCTTCAACTCCGCGAGCAGTTCCGGCAGTCTGGCCGCCGCTTTCGTGGTCGGAGCCTTCGTCATGGCCGGAAGCTCCTCGCGAATGGCCGCGATGCGCTTCTGTCGCTCCCGTTCCTTCGCCTGGGCGGCGGCAAGGGCTTCGAGGGCCGTCGTTTCAGAAGCGATCGTCTGCGGCTCGATACCTGTGCGTCCCGCTTTGCGAAGCAGTTCGAGGGCCTGGACGGGGTCCGCGTCCCGGACGGAGCGGGAGGTGGTGAGATACAGATCGAACACGGATCGGCGAAGCTGGCCGGTCGCCGTCGAAATTCCGAACTCGGATTCATGGGCCGCGATACGGTCGAGAACGGGTTCCGGGGCGGATGCCGGGGCGAGTCGGCCGATGAACGCCGTCACGTCCCCGAGGGAGGCCTGGCGGCGCGCTTCCCGTTCTGCCGCGGCCCGCTCCTCGGCGATGCGTTGTTCCGTGCGGCGCAGCCGCTCGTTCAGTCCCGGGAGATCGGCATGAATCGCCGCGGCGCGCTTCATGAGGGCGACGGCCTCCGAGCCGTTGCCGGCTGCCAGGGCAGTTTCGGCTGCCCTATCGAGCCGTGCCGCAGCATCCCGCCGGTAGCGTATGGCAGCGCCCTGTTCTCCGATGCGGGCCAGGGAGTCGCAGAGACCGAGATACGTCGCGGGGTCGGTGGTCGGGGAAAATCCTGCAAGCTCGGTGTCGAGCCGCGCAACGAGCTCCGCGGCTTCCCGGGAACGGGCCAGCCGGGCTTTTTCCTCTTCGATCAGGGTTCCGGCCGATGCGATCCGTTCAGCCAGGCCGGGAAGCTCGGGGGAACGGAGGCGCAGCGCCTCGAAATATGCGAGGGCCTGGGCCGGATCGCTTGCCAGAGCCGCTTCGCCAGACCGGAGGAACCGGGTCTCGACGAGCGTGTCGAGGGCGGCGGCATCCGAACCGAGACCTTCGGCGCGCAGGCGCTCGAGCAGCAGATCGAGTTCGACGGTGTCGGAGCCGGGCGCCGCATGTCCGGCAAGGGCGCGGGCCTCTTCCAGAAGGCGCTGTCGGGCCCGTTCGCGGGCCAGCCGGGCGGCGAGATCGGTCTTGATGACGGCCTGGGCGGCCGCGGCGGTGGCGTTCGTCGGATCGACGCTCAGGGCGAGGTCGTAGAGATACAGCGCCGGGGAGGCCTGCTCGACGGGGTTCAGCACGCGGGCTTTCGCCGAAAGGGCTTCTGCAAGGGGGCTGCGCCAGGGGGCCGCGGCGGTCCGGCCCTCGGGCTCGGCTTCGAGCATGGCCAGGGTGCGAACCGCCTCGTCGAGATTGCCTGCGGCGATCTGCTGCCTGAGCTGTGTTTCCAGCACGGTGATCAGCTTGGTGTTGTCGGGGCCCAGCAGGGTGGCTCCATACCACAAGGCCGCCACGAGCGCGGCGCCGCCGCCGAAGGCCACGAGGCGCCGCCAGAGCGGGGAGCCCGTTTCCGACCCGGCGCTGTCGATGAGTTCCCGCAGGCCGCTGGTGCGCAGACTGCGAGATTTTTTCCGTGTCGCGGGCGCCGCCGGGGTCGATGCAAGGTGCTCATCGATGTACCGGTCGAGCGCCTCGATCAGCTCCGGGGCGGTCGGCCGGGCTTCGGGAGCCTTGTCGAGCATCCGCCGGATCAGGGGAAACAGGGGGGCGAGCGCCTCGTCGGGGATGATCGCGATGGCCGGAAGCGTCTCGTTGACGTGCTTCATCGCGATCGAGAGTTCGGCATTCTGCACGTTATCCGGCTTGAAGGGCAGTTCGCCGAAGATCAGTTCCCAGAAGATGACCCCCATCGCGTAAACATCGGTGGCCGGGGTCAGGTTGGGGATGCCCATGCACTGTTCGGGGGCCATGTATGCCGGCGTGCCCAGCACCACTCCCGCCTGGGTCATTCCCGTCGAAACGCGCGCGATGCCGAAATCGAGCACCTTCAGAAGCCCCGATCGGGTGACCATGATGTTGGAGGGCTTCAGGTCGCGATGGATCACCCCTTTGGCATGGCAGGCGGCGATGCCCTCGAACAACTGGAGCATCAGGGGCGGAATGCTGCGGCGGTCCTGGAGGAGGCTTGGCTTCAGCGTCGACAGCGACATGCCATCGATGTACTCCATCACCAGGAACGGGCGGCCGGTGGCGTGGTCGCGGCCGGACGCGTAGATGTTCATGATGTTCGGGTGGCCGACCGTGGCCAGAAGCTGACCTTCGCGGATGAACCGGTCGACGAGGCTTTCGTTGCTCGAGAGCGACTCGTTCAACACCTTGATGGCGACCTGGCGGTTCAGCGTGGTGTCGACGGCGAGATGCACGGTGCCCATCCCGCCGGTGCCGAGCTCGCGCTGGAGCCGGTAAATCTCGCCGATCATGCCCGCCGTGGCGGTCTGACCGGTCTTCCTGCCGGCTGCCGGCATCGCCCCCGTCGTGGCCGCGTGGTCGGGGATCGAGCAGGAAAGCTCCCGGCGAAGCTGGTCCAGCACCTCGGAAACCGTCGGCCGGTCCGTCGGCTTCTTCGCCAGCATCCGTTCGAGGAGGCTTCCGAACCGGCTGGTGGCCGGATTCTTGCCGATCTCGTCCAGCGGCGGGGGCTCATGCAGGTGCATCAGGGCGATGGCCAACGCCGGGTCCGCCGCGGAGCTGCCGGCGTCGAACGGGAGCTTGCCGGCAAGGAACTCCCAGAACATCACCCCGATCGCGTAAACGTCGGCCTGGGCCGTGATCTCGGCCTTGCCGAGGCACTGCTCGGGAGACATGTAGTGCGGGGTGCCCAGTGCAACCCCCGTCTTCGTCTGCTTCTTCGCCGTTTTCGCGATGCCGAAGTCGAGAATCTTCAACTGGCCGTCGCGGTTGACGAGAATATTGGCTGGCTTTATATCTCTATGAATAATTCCCTTCTGGTGGCAGGCGTCGATGCCTTCGAGGAGTTCGACGAAGTGCTCGATCAGCAGCGTCTGATTCGCGAGATACTGGTCGCGTAGCCGGTCGATCGGCTTCCCGTCGACGAACTCCATCACCAGGAAGGGGACGTTCAGCGTCTCGTCGACATCCGACGCATACACCGAGATGACCGCCCGGTGGCAGATCGTGGCGAGGATGCGCCCCTCGTTGATGAACCGCTGCCGGATCTCTTCGTTCGCATCGGCGTCGAGCAGAAACTTGATCGCGACCTCGCGCCCGAGGTTGACGTCGTGGGCTCTGTACACCTGGCCCATGCCGCCGACCCCGAGCTGGGCCAGGATCCGATAATGTCTTCCGACGATCTGATCGGGCTTGATCATGGCTTCTCAATTTACCGAGCGATCTGGCTCGAGTCAAGAACCAATCACGGGCTCGTGTTCTTCGTGCCGGTGCGGACGTTGTGGTATCCTGACGGGGGCAGACGCCCCGAAACGTGCACATCAGGAGAGGATGCCCCTGTCCGGGCACCCCATGGAAGACCCGAACACCTCGAAACTCGACACGATCGCCCAGGAACTGGAACGGAGAAAATCCGAACGCCTTGCCGGCCGCCTCCAGGGAAGATGGCGGCGGGTGGTGCTGCGCCGGTTCCTTCTCCTGTGCGCCTTCGTCTTTGCCGTTCTTGCCGGGATCTTCTTCTACAACTTCTTCCGGCTCAACAGCGACGTGATCGAGGGGCATGTCAAGCGGGGGCTGACCTCGCTCGCCCAGGGGCGTGCACCATTCACCGTCCGCAGAATTTCCGGGGATCTGATTTCCGGCATCGAGATCGAGGATCTCATCGTCCAGAACCCGCATTTCAGAACGGGGGGCATGCTGCTTTCGGTGCCGCGGATCACGCTGAGGTATTCGATCCGCGATATTTTCTGGGGAAACATCGTTCTCGAGCGCCTGATCGTCTCGGATCCCTCGCTCGTCCTCGCACGCGATCCCGGCGGACGGGTGATCTGGGACTTTTCCGGCCCCCTCGCTTCCCCTGCGGCCGATCTTCCGGACGCAACGGCAGAACCGCCGACTCCCGGCGCGACAACGGCCCAGGCCGAGGCGATCGCGGACAATTATCTCCAGCATATCGAACTGAAAAATCTGAGCCTGCTCATCCCGCGTCCCCGGGACCTCCTGCCCGATCAGCTGCTGATGAAAATCCTCCGGATACCGCCGGGAAATCTTCAGCTTGCCGGGCTGAACCTGCTGCTGCGAAAATATCCGCATCCGGATTTTATTTCCCACGTATTGCGCGTCTCGACCCCGACGGACCCGGCCTGGCTGACGATGCAGCTCAGCCGGAACCGCGCCTCGGGGGATGTCACGGCCTCCCTCGACGTGCTGAAACGGGGCGTCGATCTCGCCGTGCGCTCGGCCGCCGCCGGGGATCGTCATATCAGCCTGTTCGACCGGCGGTTCAAGGACCAGATGAACGTGCAGTTCGTCCTGGCCAGCGGGGTGACCCCCGTTCCCGAGCGGATTCTCGGCCTGAACGGGATCATTGAAGTGGATGCGCTCGCTTCCTTCGCGGGGGTCCTCTCGTCCGGTTCCGCCCTGACCGGTGCCCTCACGCTGACGGCATCCGCGGCGGAGAACGCGCCGCTCGTCGAGTCCCGCATCGGCTTCAGCGTCAGGGAGTTCGGGCTGCGGCTTCCCGGAGCGGTCTCGATCGAACGGGTGAACATCGAGGCTGGCCTCAAAAACCGGATTGCTTCGTTCACCCGGTTCGAGGCAACGATCGCGAGCATGGCCACGACCCATGCCGGAACGATGGATTTCCGGGAATCAGGAGCGGCGGTCGCGAGTTTTTCCTCGAACCTGGGCGGGGAGCCGATGCGGATCGAGGCTTCCTGGAAAACCGAACGGGTCGATCTCAGCCGGCTCCGGGCGCGGATCCAGAGGAGTGCCGGACAAGCGGGGGTGTCGCTCGAACAGGCCCGGGAGAACGGGCTCATCCGATACCGGAACATCCTTCTCGAAGCCGGGATCAAGCCCGGCGGAAGCCTGTGGGACGTCCTGCCTCTCCGGATTCTTCCTTCCGGCCTGACGAGGAAGATCGATGCCTGGGCGTCGCGGGTCGATCTGGTCGGCCCTCTTTCGATCGATGCCCATCTCCCCGAGCCTGGCCGCGCGGATCTCGGCCGTGCGGTGATCGACCTTTCGGGCGCACGGGTGGTCAGCCGGAAGCGCCCCGAAGACCGGCTGGAGCTTGGCGGCCGTCTGCTGCTTTCGAGCGGTTCGGTCGAACTGGCCAGTGTTTCGGCGCGGCTCGACTCGCTGGTCGCGGAGGCATCGGGGCTGGTGGGGCTCGGCCCGAAGGCCGCTTCGATGACGGAGTATCGTCTGGATGTCGCCGCGTTCCTGCGCGACCGCGCGCCGTTCGTCGCCACGGGAGAGCGCGTCTGGCGCAGTTTCGGCCTCGGCGGAACGCCGTCGTTCGATGCACTGTCGCTCGAAGGCGACAGACTCCTGACGGCAACCCTCCAGTCGGCCACCGGAACGCAGCGGGTTGCTGTCGGTGCCGGCCGGGTGCGGCTGAAGCGCGGCCGGAAATCCTGGTGGATCGATGATCTTGCGCTGCTGCTCATGACGGATGAGCCGCTCGACCGGGTGCGGGGCCGGCCGTCGCGACTCGTGGCCGAGGCGAAACTGAAACTGTTCGGCTTTCCCGGCGAGGCGCGGGCCGTTCTCGATCTTGCCCGCTCCCGGTTCGACGACCTGGCGGTGAGCTGGCGGGGGAGCGACTTCGGCCCCCTGCTTGCCGCCCTGCGCGAACAACCCGGGATCGATGCCGCCGTGAAGCGGCATGGGATCGATATCGGCGGAGCGTTCGCGCTTTCCCTGAAGGGAAGCGGGGCGCTGAACCGGCCGGCGCTGTCCGGCTCGATCGCCTGCCCCCGTCTCGATCTGCGTGCGAAAGATCTTTCGGCGGAGTTGCCGTTCGATGTTTCGGTCACGATGGGGGAGGGAGGGGAATACCGGGGCGTGGCGGCCACGAAGAATGCCCGGATCACGAAAAGCGGGGTCGCGTTCGTTCTCGACGGCCTGCAGACACGCATGACATGGGGCAGACCACGGGGGGCGAAGACGCAGATCCTCGCGCTGAACGGCACGACGCGCGTCTTCGACACCCTCCTCGATCTCGAATCCGTTCTCGAACCCGCTCCGGGGCGGCTCAGGAGTCTCCGGCTGAAAGGCCGGAGCCGGCGGCTTCAGACCCTGATGGGAGAAATCGCCCGGATCGCGAAGTTCCATATCCCGTTCACCGTGAACGGCCCGGCCGCGATCGAGTTCGTCGCCTCTGGCCCGTTCGATGCCCTCACGTCCCGCGTGGCGGCCGAGGTGGCCGGCGTCGATCTGCGGCTTCCCATACAGGTCGGCCCAGGGCGCACGCTGCCCGTCGATGTGAAAAATATATCTGGAAAAATTGATTTTGCCCAGGTCGCGCCGGGGCGATTCACGGGCTCGATCACGGATGGGAAGGCTGCCGTGGCGGATGGCGCCATGACGCTGACCGGCAGGGCCCGTCTCGAACGGGAGGGTGCCCGTCTCGTTCCGCTTCTCGACGAGATCAAGGCATCTCTTGCCGGAATCGATGCGGCGAGCCTGATGCGGATCCTCAACGGCGGCTTCCTGCCGGCCGGAGTTGCGGGCAGGTTGACGGATGTCACGGGAATCCTCGACGGCCGTCTCGATCTCGCAGGAGGCCGGAACCGCTTCGGCGGCACGGGCGAGCTGACGGTCCGCGGAGGGGGATTCCGGTGGGCCGGTATTCCCCAGGCGGTCACGGGGCTCGAGGCGAAGCTGCTCCTCTCGCGCCGGCAGGGCCGGCCGGAGCCGGTCGTCGAGTGGCGCGACGTGCGTGCCGGTTTCGGCCGGTCGCGGATCGCGATTCCCGAAGGACGACTGATCGATCCCCAGAATGCCGCGCGCCTCTCGATGGCCGGAACGGTCGAGAAAGCCTATCCATCGGATCTGCTGGCCCTCCTCTCGGGGCTGAATCTTCCGACGGTGACGTTCCCGAAGGAAGGGGCGTTCGACGGCTCCGTGCGGGTCGAGGGAACCCTGGCCGCCCCCGTCTTTGACGTCGATCTGCGCACCGAGTCCCTCGAACTTCGCTACTCGAGCGACGGTCGTACCTGGAACGTGCCTCTGGGGCCGGGTGCCGTGGCTCTGAACTACGATCTCGGATCGGGGAAGATCCTTGCATCGAAATGTGACATCGGGGTTCTCAAAGGCCGGGTCTCGCTGACGAAAGGCGCGGGAACGCTCGCTCCGGGCCGGCCTTCGGGCTACGAGCTTGCCGGCCGCCTCACGGGGATCGATCTGGGCTCCCTCGGGGGCGGGATTTCCGGGGATGCCCGGTATGGTCTGAAAGGGATCCTCGGAGGAGAATTCACGGCCGGCCAGACCCCCACGGGAAGCCGGGACGCGGTGTTCCAGCTCGGGATCGAGAATCTCGTCGTCGAAAAGATTCCGATCGACGAGGCGATGGTCGCGAACACGGGTCTCGATTTTCTCGACGAGCCAGAGTTCACCTCCAGCCGTCTCAACCTCTACGTCAGCAGCGAGGGGGAGCTTTCCGAGCGCGGCCGGGTGCGGATGGCGGATGCCCTGTTCGCCGGACCGGACATGCGCCTCGAGATCAGCGACAGCGCTTTCGATCCGCAGCGCCTCGAGCTCTCGGGAAAGATCGTTTTCAATCCCCAGCCCCTGCGACGGACGAAGCTGGGCCGGAAGATGGGCGCGATGACGCGCGTCCTGCAGGACAAGGCGACCGGGCTGCCGTATCTCGACCTCACCGTGAGCGGCACCTGGGACCGCCCCGAGCTGATCTCGAAGGCCATCCTCGCGAAAGCGAAAAAGCGGGGAAAGCGGAATTTCATCAAGAGCATCTTCGGGGGCCGGCGCAGCCACAAGGCAAGCGTGACCGAACTGATCGAGTGGTTCCCCGGCTGGAAACCGGGACAATGAAGATGGAACCTCGGGACAGGGAATGAATATGAAATATAGAAGTGCATATTGTGAAATTGCATATATAACAATTGTAATTCTGACGTCGGTGGCGTGCGCGTGGGCACAGACGCTGAGCGCCCCCGAACAGGCCGAGCCGGGAAGCATGTTCGTCGTCGACGTCGCCCTCCCCCCCGCGGGCGGTGGGGTGACGCGGCTTTCTTTCGAGCCGGGCAGCGTCCAGTTCATGGGGCTCGTCGTGCCGACACCCGACGTCCAGCTCGTCGGCGACTCGATCATCGAGTTTTCGGCCGGAGCCGGCTCGTCGGGCCGGCACCAGGTCAAGTTCCTAGCTTTCCCGAATGCTTCCGCGGCGGTGTTCGACTTCGTTCCGGCGGTTGCCGGCCAGCGCCGCACCGTCGCGCTCGTCGCGAAGTCCGAAGAAAAACGGTATCACTGGCACATTCTCGCCGCTGGCTTGATCCTGCTCGCGGTCGCCTGGGGCTTCTGGCGGTATCAGAAGAAGAATCCCGGCCTCATGTCGACCCGGTCGCTGTTTTTGAATTTCGAGGAGCTGCAGAAGGCCCGGGAACAGTTTTTCGCCGCCCGGCCCGGGGAAAGCGGCAGCCCGGCAACGCCCCCGACCCCCGAACGGCCGGTCCAGGCGGCAACACCGCCTGAGCCTCCTGTCACGTCGCCGACGCCTCCCATGGAGCTGCCTGTGGCACCCTTGGAGGCAGGGAACAAAACCGGGGAGATGCCCGCCGTGCCGGAAAGCGATCTACGCACCCTCGAAATGCCGAAACAGCCCGTGTCCGGCTCTTCGGTCGCCGAGGCAGCGCCGATGGCCGAAGGCGAAGCCCTGCAGGGAAGGACGCCGACGCACGAGATGCCGGCCACGACGCAGCCCGATGTGAACAAGACCCGCGTGGGAGAGGCCCCGGTTCCGGCGGAACAGCCCCTTCCGGGGGCGGCCGGCCCCCTTCCCGCATCCAGCGGGGCGAATGCCGGGAAAACCGTCGTTCGCAGCGATCTTTCGGGTAAGCGGCCTGTCACCGTCGAGCCGGAGCTTTTCGTGCGGCTTACCGATGCAAACGGCCGCATTCACGAAGGAAAAGGCCGGGAGGTGCTGATCGGCCGCTCACCCGAATGCACGATCATCATGACGGCGGCCGAGGTGAGCCGGAAGCACCTGTTGATCCGACGCGAGGCAGGCAGGCTCGTCGCCGTTCCTCAGACGAGCTCGAACACCACCGAGATCAACGGCATACGCATCCAGGGGGCCTCGACGATCGATGCCGAAGCGACGATCACACTCGGCGGAACCCCGTTTTCCATCACGATCACCGGGTGAGCGTGCCGGTCCGGATCCTCTTCAGCGGCTGTTCCTGACAAGAAACTCGAAGCTCCGGCGCGCTGTGTTGCCGGTGAGATCCGATGCCTCGACATCCAGGATATAGACGCCGTCCGCCAGGTCGCGCGTGCGGAGGGAATACTCCGGCCGATAGCCGAGGACGGGGTTTCCGTTGGTGAGCGTCATCAGGAAATAGCGCGGCCCCCCGCTGCCGTTCGCCAGGATCTCGCCCGCCGCCGTCCGCACCGACTCCCGGTAGATCACGGTCGCGAGCTGGGTGCGATCTCCATGGATCGGGAGGGTGTCGAATCGGAATACGTCGGCCATCGGGAGGAGGACGGCCGTTTCCGAGCCGTTTTCACGGCGTAGTCCTGCCCTGACGAGGTAGGGGGAGTGCCGATAGGCCGATCCCGTGACGGTGTCCGTTATCCCGATCACGATATCGATGTCGCCGCTGACGACGGGCCGATGTTCGGGCCAGTCGAAGGCGGTGCTCCCCTCATTCGGAACGGCCCATATCCCTTGGATGACCGGTGCATCCCTGTCCGGCGGCAGTTCGAGCAGGGAGATCGGGTTCAGATAGGTTCCATCCGAGGCGAGGATCTCGAGATGGATATGGTCGTATTTTTCGGTCGGGGGCAGGACGGATTCGGACCAGCCGACGATGGTGCCGAGCCGTTCGCCGGCTTCGACGGGAATGCCGCGGCCGGCTTTGCTGATCACGGCCTGAGGAATCGATGCTGCGTCGAGATGCCGGAAATACCAGACCGTGCCGTCTGAGGTTGATATGCATGCTTCGATATATTTCGAAGTGTATTCTTTTTCCGGTCGGAACGGGGAGCGGATATAGGCAAACCTGAGCGGGGAACGGGAAGCGTCGATCCGGTAGCTCGACAGGGTCACGGTGCCGGAGACCGGCGTGTAGACAGGGGTGCCCGCGGGAGCGCGAAGATCGGCTCCGCCATGGAGGTAGGGAACCTTCGAATAATTCTGGAAGTCATGGAACTGCGCGCCGACCAGGGGCCGGGTTTTCATCGGCCAGGGTTCACGGCAGAACACCGGAGCGGCGATCGTGACGAGGAGCGCGATAAGGAGCAGGAAGAGGCGCGCTGGCCGGTGCCGAGGGGCTGACGGCAAGATTCCGTGCGGTGACCGATATGTATGCATGGCTATCACATGATACCGCAACGCTCGCGGAAATGCCGCATGCACGTCATGAACCGAGAATGCGCGAGAGCAGCCGCGCCGTCGCGGTTGCCGAGACGGGCGTGCCGGACAAGGGTTCCCAGTCTTCGAACAGCGTCACGCTGCCGTTGCCGAGGCGATGCTGAACGGCAGGAAGCTCGAGATCGGGTTCGGGGGAGTGGCAACCCGGCGAGACGATGCCGGGAAACCGGGTGGGATCGTCGTGCAAAGGAGCTTCCGAAAGACCGAGTCCGAGCGCGATCGCACGGCAAGGCCCCCCGGCCTGGCGGCGGGAGAACAGGATGAGGCGGCCGCCTTCCGCCACCCAGGATCGGATTGCCCCAAGCGTCGCGGCCGTGCAGGACTGGCGCGGCTCTGCGAGGATCAACCCGCGAACGTCGGGGCCGAGGCTCCGGGCAAGGTCGGACGTGATGCAGGAAAGACCGAACCCTTCGTTCTGGAGCCGGACGAGAACCGGACCGAGGGAGACGGGATTCGTGACGACCTGCTGGTGTCCGTAACTCATGCCGATGCCGGGCTCGAGCGTGGCGTCGAGCGCGATACGCGGCTCGGCTGATGCGCGCAGGTCGGCCGGGCGGGCGATGAGGGCCAGCCAGAAGTCGCTCAGGCACCAGAAGCTCATGATGAGGGCGACGAGGATGCCGAGAGTGTCGCGCCCGATGCGGCGGCACGAGCCGACCGAAAGAACCGCGAAGACGACGAGCAGCAGTTCGGCCAGAAGCACGGCGATCGCGATCTGGGGATCGATGAGGACGGTCGATGCGATGCGGCGGGTCCAGGCGAGCTTGCCGGGGGTGGATAGCATGTCGGCGTTGAAGTTGGTCGAGTCGCCATGCACGAGAACGAGGCCGCTGCCGTACTGAACCGCCGTGGAGAGGACGAAGGGGCCGTAGAGATGGGAAAGATCAGGGGCAAGATTTCCGAAAAAGTTCCGGTTGGACGGCTGCCAGGGATCGGAAAACGCGTCTGGAGAGGAAACGGCGAGCGGGAGCTGGGCAAGGCCTCCCCGCACCGATGCGCCCGTTGCCCACATCCAAGGTCCCGCGCTGGGGGCCCAGGGAAGCGGGGCGTGGAGCGCTCCTCCCGTCACGAGCCACCGGCCGCGGTGGTCGCAGATGCCGTCGGAAGCGAGACTCAGACCGCTCGAAGCGACGAGCGCATTCACGAACCCGTTCATAAAGAACACGTCGGTGTGCTCGCCGATGGCCAGCAGAACGCCGCCCGATGCGACCCACTCCATGACGGCAGATGTTTCTGCCGGCGTGTAGGGGCGGGTGGGGCATTTGACGATCAGAAGCCGACAGGCGGGTGAGGCGGTCGTGAGCACCTCCGTGAGGGAGCGGCGGGTGTTTCCAACCCCGGGGCGGGACCAGGGCTCGGCGGAGGCGGTGCCGGTGATCACGAGGGCGGGGGCGACGTTGCCGAGGGCTTCGAGCCAGGGGCCGAAGTTGTTTTCTGCCAGCATCGCATCCAGGGTTGCATCCGGTTGTGCTGCGGGAATCGGCTCCCAGTCAGAATGCGTGGCGTCGACGGCGATCGCGGCATCGGTTCGGGCCGGGTCGGGGTGCAGGAACGGCAGCGCGGCGATGACGAGGATGAGGAAGAACAGCCAGAGGCGGAACTCGATGCCGGTTCCGGCCGGCGTGCCCGTGGGGGCCGGAGAATCCTCTTCGCAGGAGGGCAGCGGATCCGTCGCCGTGATCAGGGGGGCGGCGGGCAGAAGCAGGATGACCATGTTCCCCGTGAGACCGAATCCCCAGAAAACCTGCCAGCCGTGCGTGACGAGATCGGGCTGGAGGGTGGCCAGAAACGCGGCCCAGAGAGGCCAGCGCAGCACGGCAAACCCCAGCAGCACGGTTCCCGAGACGGCTGCATGCCGGAGACCGGCGACGGGACCACTCTCGTGCAGACGGTCGAGAACGAGAAACACCCACAGTAGCAGAAGCGGGAAGGTCAGCGTTTTTGCCGGATCGGCGGCGACGAGAACATCGCCGAACCTGAGCCCCTCGGCGGCGATGCCGGCATGATCGAGAAACGCCTGTGCTGTAATGCTGCCGGCGAGGCGGACGAGATCCGAGAGACTCCATGCCCAGGGGGTCAGAAGGCTCCAGAATCTCCAGGTGGCGACGGCTACGAGAAGCGGAAGGGCAACGCCGGGCCCGTGCGGGCGGCCGATCAGAAGGGCGAGCACCGCCATGCCGAAGGCGATCGCCCCCCACTGGTCTGTCGTGAAGCCGTGCAGCGGCGGCCAGGTGGCGGCCTGAACACAGAGAACGGCGGCCAGGCCCCAGAACCAGATGCGGCTCATCGCTTGGCCTCCCCGGATGGAATGGCGGTGGAGCGCGGAAGAAGGAATGCTAGAAGATCGCCGACGAATGCGCGTTTGACCGGATCGTCGAGCGTTCCCGGCACATGCAGCGCGCCATTTGTGAAAAAGAGCGGGTCGGTGATCGCGATCACAAGCCCCTTTCCGAAGGAGCGTGACGCGACGACCGGGCGGCCGTCGGAACGACAGAACCACGCATCACCCCCGAGGAGGGGATACGGAAGGTCGCTCCAGAGAGGTGCTGTGGCGATACCGGCAGGGAGGGATGCCGAGGCGAGGAGCCGATGCGGTCCGGGAAGTGCGCGATCGGCAAGGCCGAGCGTGTTCGTGGCCCAGGGAAGCCGCGCGGTGATATCCGTGGGGGCATCGAAGCCGAACCGGCGCAGCAGGGTCTGGCCGGTCTGTGCCGTTCCGTCGACCCAGAGCAGGAGATTGGCACCTTTGGCCGTCTGAGCTTCGATGCGTTTCAAAAGAACGGGGGAGGGTGGGAGATCGGACGGGGGGAGGATCCAGAGGCGGGCGTTGCCGTCGGGCTGGGCTTTCGGCGATAGAATGGAGGGAAGCCAGCCATTCGTGAGAAGCAGCTCGCACAGGGTGTCGAGATTCGTGTCGAAGCTCGATGACTGGCGTGCCGTGAGCTGGTGCAGGCCGCTCGAGGGCAAGGCCAGGGACGCCTGGGGACGCTGCGGAAGCAGGGCGTGCGGTGGGGCGACCTGCCGCTCGGCCCAGAGGGAAAGGGCGAGGCCGAGGATCAATCCTGCAGGCAGGGCGGGTTTTCCGGCGATCCGGTAGCGTCGCGCCAGTCCGAGGAGGGCCAGGGCAAGAGCAAGTGGCGGAATCCAGGGCCGGAAGGGATCGGGGCCGGTGGCAAGCAGGGCGAGAAGCCGGTGTAGGAACGGGATATTCTGGGCAATCTGGGTGTTCTGAAACCAGGAGCTGTCGGCGAGCACGGCCCAGCGACCGTTGCCGAATTCGCCCCAGGCACCGGTCCAGACGGGGCGGCTGCCGGCCTGGACCAGACCGGCTCGATCCATCTGGGCGTTGAGTGGGGCCGCTGGTGAGCCACAGATGGCCTCGACAGCATGATCAATCCAGGCGAGGGGGTGCGGTCCGGCCAACGAGAGCGAGGACGGGAGCCAGTGCGGAGGAGGCCGCAGCGCACCGCCCGTTCCCGGGTACCCGTCGATCCGGCCCAGGCAGCCTGAAATGCCGCAGGCGGGCGCAGGGACACCGGGCCAGGCGATGGTCGAAAACCCGTCGGTCAGCCCGAGGCGCCCCAGGAGCGGGGTGAGACGGCCGGCTGCGCCGTCCATGTCGGTGTGGTCGAGGATGACCAGCAGCCCTTCTCCGGCATGAACGCCTCTCAGCCACTCTTCCGCGAGGCCCTGGGCCAGCGGCCGGTCGGGCAGAATCACGATGCGCACGATGTCGGAACCGGCGACGGGGAGGGGAGCGGACTCCGTCGCGAGGAACACCTGCACGCCGGCTTCTGATAGTATATCGTAAAGGATATGATGCCCGTTTTCCCGGGGGGCGTCGGTGCGTGCCGACTCGGATGAGCCGGCACGCTCGTCGATGATCACCCGGGTTGAGTGCGGATCGAACGGACCCGGCTGGGGGGGACGCACGAGAACGAAGGTTGCGCCGCACGCGAGGCCCACGAGAAGGAAAAAGCCGCTCAGGGCTTTTTCGGGAGGGCGCTGCCAGCGATCGAAGCCCGTTCGCCAGGCCATGATGCCGCAGAAAACGGTCAGAAGCAGCTGCAGAACGGGCGCGAGGGGCTCGCCCAGCAGTTCGGCGGCGAACGCGGGAAGGACCGCCCAGAGGAGACACCAGCCGATCGGGACGAGTTCGGGCACCGCGGCCTCGACGACCATCAGCAGAATCAGCCAGGGAAGCCCCCCGGGCAGATGGACCGCCTGGGACAGGATATTCACGGCTGCCGCGGTGAGGAAGAGTGCCGCCGGCCCCTTCCATGGCGAGGCGGCAATACAGCCGACGCCGGCAAGAAACAGGAGGACGGCTTGTTCCCAGATGCCCGGAAGGGGGATGGGCAGACCGCCGGCCAGTCCACCCAAGGGGCGGACGAACAACAGTCCCAGAGCGGCTCCGGCGAACCAGAAGGGGGTCGGAGCGACGGCCCGATCGCCGTCAAGGCTGGTGACAGCGCTCATGTGAGGCTCGCAGCGACCTTACCGGTTTTTTCCCCGACCTTTTCCTTTGCCCTGGCCTTTTCCCTGGCCATGCGAACCGGTCACGGACGGATCGGCGTTGGGAGTTTTGGGGCACAGGTGCGGATTCTTCGTCATCGGGCCCTGGCCCGAGACGTTGCCGGAATCGGTGGTTCCAGGCTGCTGTTGACACCGCCGGGGGTCGGAAGTCGGTTTCTTCCAGGTTTCACCCTGTTCGCACACCGCAGCGTTGCGGCTCTGCGGAACCGGCCTGCCCTGCGTGCAGACAGCCGGATTCTGTGTCGGGGCGACGCCTGCGCAGATACGCGGGTCACGGGACAGCCGGGGCGGTGCACCGACAGGACAAAGCTGTGGGTTCTGGGTCATGGGGCCCTGGTTGCCCTGGCAGAGTTGGGGATTCTGAGTCATTGGGCCCTGGTTGCCCTGGCAGAGCTGGGGATTCTGGGTCATTGGGCCCTGGTTGCCCTGGCAGAGCTGGGGATTCTGTGTCATGGGTCCCTGATTTCCCTGGCAGAGGTGCGGGTTTTGGGTCATGGGGCCCTGGTTGCCCTGGCAGAACTGGGGATTCTGTGTCATGGGTCCCTGATTTCCCTGGCAGAGCTGCGGGTTCTGGGTCATGGGCCTCTGATCGCCCTGCGTGGGAGGTAGGGGCTGAGTCATCGATCCCGGGACACCCCGACAGAACCGGGGATTGCGCGACATGTGCCCCTGGTCGTTCTGACAGATCGCGGGATTCCTGGTCGCCGGCTCCTGGCCGGATGCATTGCAGGTGCGCGGATCCCGGGACGGGGGAGTCCCCGGACGCTGCGTGCAGAGCGCGGGATCCTGGGTCTGGGGCAAGGGCGTTACGCCGGTCGTGGCTTGCTCCTGGTTCTGTCCCTGGTTCGATCCGCACAGATGCGGATTCTTCGTGTCCGGACCCTGACAGAGCGTCGCGTCACGGGTTTCGGCCGCCTGACACGTCTGGGGATCCTTCGTCGGCCAGTTCTGTGAGCGCTTCTGATTTTTCGCCCATCCGGGGCAGGCCAGGCTTGAAACGAGAACGAAAGCGGCAAGAAGAGAAACGCGGATCCTCATGGGGACCTCCTCTAAAACTTCCTCTGCGGGAACGTATTCAACCCTGTTTCTTTCTGAACCCGGTGCCGACGAGGTAGACTTCGCGGCTCCGGGAAAGGGACGCTTCGGGATTCACGGACTTCGCAAATTCGAACAGCCGCTTTGCATGGGCATGCAGCTCTTTGTATTCGGCGCCTTCGAAGACTTTCGCGACGAAGCTGCCGCCGGGCTTCAGCCAGCGGTCGCACAGGTCGATCGCGAGCTGCACCAGCGCAGCGGAGTTCGAGGTGTCGGCATGATGGATGCCTGTCGTGTCGGGAGCCATATCGCTCAATATAATATCAAACTGCCCCTTGACCGCGTCGGCGATCAGACGCTGGGACTCCTCAGAACGGATATCCCCGCGAATGAGCACCGCGCCCTCGATCGGATCGATCGGCAGCAGATCGATACCGACGACGAGCCCTTTCCCTTTGAGACAGGAAAGGGCCATCTGTGTCCAGCTGCCTGGCGCGGCACCGAGATCGAGCACCTTCATGCCCGGTTTCAGCAGGTTGTACTTCCGGTTGATCTCCTCGAGCTTGTAGGCCGCCCGCGAACGGAACTGCTCCTGACGCGCCTTGCGAAGCCAGGGGTCGTTCAGACGGTCTTTGAACCAGGCTTTGACGGCCATCGATGCTCCCTTACGGGGCCGGTTCCACGGTGAGGGCGGTGTTGTGCATCCGCACCGGCGGCAGCGTGGGAATCCCGTTGCGGTCCCGGATATAGGTTTCGATCGCGTCGCGGACGAGCACGCCGGTGGCGTTCCGCTTCAGCTCCTTCAGATGCGTGTAGCCGTCGCCCCCCGTGCTCATGTACGAGTTGAGGGCCATGGTGTACTGTCGCTTGGGATCGATCGGGGTTCCCGCATCGTCGGTGATTCCGATGATCCGTTGCATGGCGGGCCGGCTGGGATCATACGTGATGCGGAGGTTGGAGGGAACGAGATACCCGTACTGGCCCTGGAACTCGCGCTTCAGGCCGCGTGCCTGGAGCCGGAAGTTGCTCCGGGCATACGCGTTGTCATCCTCGTTCACGGGGGTGAAATCGACCGAAAGGGACTTCTCGAACAGGTCGACGACCGCGGAGCCGGTCATGGTCACCACGTCGACGTAGTTCAGGAAGGGCTGGAGCAGGAACAGATCGTTCTTCGTCACCGGCCCCTTCCAGATCGGGTACCGCACGCCGCCGATGTTCATCACGGCGAAATCAGATTTGGCGACGGCGCGCATCGCGTCGGCGATGAACGAGCCCTGCGGGGAGTCGCCGCCGATGATGCCCCGCACCATGTCGACCGAGGAGGTGCCGATCACGACGCTCATTTTCCGGTCGATCTCGGTCTGGTAGCTCGCGACGAGACTCTGCATGGCGGGGTCTTCGCTATATGATGCGATATATAAATGAATCGGCTCGTATGCAACGGCGGGCTGCCGGCCGGGCTCGGCGGAGAAGGTGATCTTGCCGAGAACCCGGTTGTCGAACGCGTCGTGGATGATCGGAACGCCGCGCTTCTCGCTGCGGAACGGTTCGGTCATGGGGGTGTGGCTGTGGCTTCCGAGGATCAGATCGATGCCGGGAACGCGGTCGGCGAGCTTCTTGTCGTCTTCCAGGCCGACATGGGTGAGCAGCACGACGTGATCGACACCGCGGCTGCGCAGCTCGGGAATCAGCTTCTCGAGAATCGGCACGGGATCGCGGAACTCGACGCCCGCGATGTTCTCGGCAAGGGAGATGCGGGCCGTCTCGGGGGTCAGCAGCCCGATGAACGCGATCTCGACGCCCCGGTGCCCGACCCGCACGTAGGGCCGGAGGAACGGCAGCAGCCGCCCCGTTTCCCGGGAAAAGACGTTGCAGGCCAGGATCGGATGGCGGGCGTGGGCGGCCGCCGAGGCGAGGCCCGCAATCCCGTAATCGAAGTCGTGGTTGCCGATCGTGGCGAAGGAGGTGCGCAGGTGGTTCATCGCGGCGATCATGCACAGGCCGCTCGTCTCGTCGACGACCGGGGTGCCCTGGAATGTGTCACCACCGTCGATCAGCAGCGTTCGCGCCCCGGCCGAGAGCGCATCGAGACGCTCCTGCCGGAGAGCCGTCGCCATCGCCGCATACCCGCCGATCAGAGGCCGGGGCTCGCTTGCCGCCGTGGGATCGGGCTGGGCCGTCATGTGGCCGTGGATGTCGCCGGTATGGAACAGAACGAAGGTTGTTGGTTCGGCCGCCGCCGCCGGGCCGATGGCGGTGGACAGCGACAGGAGCGTCGCGGCCAGGATGCCGAAAAGCCGCGCGACACCGAGGGCGGCGTGAATGGTGTTCCGTGAACGGATGCTGTGACGGGCGGAGGGTGACATACGCGATGGTTCAGCCCAGGGTGTTCAGCATGTCGCGGACATTCTGCGCGACTTCCGGGTTCGGATCGAGCTTCAGGCAGGTTTCGAAGGCGGCGCGGGCAGCCCGGGGATCCCCGGTTTTCGCCAGGCACAGGCCGAGCAGATACTGGGCCTCGGCATCCTTCGGAATGGCTTTGACGGCCCGCTGGGCAAACTGGAGCGCCTCGGGATACCGCCGGCGCGCGATCATGTCGCGGCACTTCATCAGGGCGATCGCCTCGTCATCCTCGAGCACCATCTCGACCTGCCGCCGGTTGATCGAGAGAAAGCCCGACTCGATCGTGGTTCCGGTGCGCAGATCCGTGAGCTCGGCGTTCGTGATCGGCAGAAAATCCTTCGTCGCCGTGTCGGCGTTGAGGATGTCCGAGAGACGGCTGTTCTCATACAGATGCACTTCGCCGCGGATCTTGTGATGCGTGGTGTACAGAATGACCTTGAGCTTTTCCTTGTGCGCCTTCATGGTGTTGCTCCTTGTCAGGATGGCAATGCGTTTCGATCCTACAGTATTACCACAACTGGGCTCCGGAGAACGACGGTTTTGTCGAACTTCCGCCCCGGAACGGGGTCAGCACTCGGCGAACCGGCCTTCCGCCTCGGCCAGAACGGTTCCGTCGGGCATCATCACGACGCCTTTGGCCAGGTGCAGACGGCCCCGCCCGCCGGTGCGGTTGCCCGCGATGGTGAGCGGAAAGCCGACCGGGGCCGGCCTCACGAACTTGATGTGCATGTCGGCCGTGACGACCTGCACCCCCGTCGCGATGACGGCATGCGCCATCACCTCGTCGAGCAGGGTCGAGAGGATGCCGCCGTGCACGATGCCCGCGTAACCCTGGTGGGCCGGGCCGGCCGTCCAGGTCGTCGAACAGGTGCCGGGCTCGCGGCGCTGGAAGCTCACCTGGAGCCCCTGGGGATTCATCGAGCCGCAGACGAAGCAGTGCTTGTCGTCGATCAGCGTGAGGCTCGCCTGATGACGCGCCTGGAGCCGGGCCTGGGCAGCGGCGACGACGGCTGCCGCGGCGGGCCGGCGAAGGGCGGCCGGGGTCGTCAGGGGAAGCCGCTCGCACAGCAGCATGTTCCGGTCGAGAAGGCGATTCTTCGTCGTCTCGCAGGCCGGCATCGGAAAACAGGGCATCGCGGGATCGCGCGTCGTGAACGGCATCACCGAAAGATCATTGAGCCCGTGCTCGGCAAGATCGGGATACCGGGCGAACAGGTGCGGCGGAACGGCCCGGAAATGCACCGGGAACGCGTCACGCAGCGCCCGCATCGCCTCGGCAACGGCTTCGAAGGGAAGCGGCGGCCGCGCGTGCATCGCCGTGCCCGGCAGCGGCTGGAACGGCACGAGCCGCACATCCTGCAGGAAGGGGTCCGCCGCGCAGAAGGCGCCGGTCTCCCTGATGAACTCGAGCCGCTCCTGGGCCGTCTCGCCGATCCCGATCAGGAAGTCGAGATGATAGGGAAGCGAGGCTGCATGCGCCTGCTCGATCCGTTCGCGGGCTGTTTCCGGGCTTCGGCCACGAGCCTTGGCATGGGCCTCCCCGTCGCCGTGCAGGCGTGAGGCGGTCAGGCCAAGCCGGATCGAGGCCGCCGTGTCGGAAAACGAGCGGAGATCGAACGAGCCGAGGGCCCCAGCGTCGATCGTGGGAAGGAGGCCGGCCTCGACGGCGGCGGCGCAGACCTTCTGGAGGTAGTCGGCAAACGAGGAGCAGCCTTCCCGGTGCAGGGCGATCTGGATGGCCGGATACTCCTGGGGTGATTCTCCGGCGAGGAGGGTGACCTGGACGGCTCCGCCTTTCGCGAGTTCGGCAAACGTGCTCCGAAGCTCGGCGAGAGGTGCCAGATCGTCGTCATCCCTGCGAAACCCGCAGTAGGCGCACGAGTTGCGGCAGGTTCTCGTCAGAACCTGCACCGAACCGAAAACATGTGTAATCGTGATTCCCTGTGTCATAACAGGAAAAAGTGTAACACACGCCGTCGACAAAACACATACCGCCTGTGGGATGCCGGGCAACCGGATTTCTGCTACCATGCCCCGTCATCGAAGCCGTGATTCCGCGCCACCGGTTGCCCGGACAGGGATGCCGAAAATTTCCTGGAACCCGGCAGGCGATGCCTGGGTCTATGGCAGTTGAAACGACAGAAAATCGAGGTGAATCCGCAGGATGGCGAAACGACGGTTTGTTGCATGCATCGTGCTGATGATGACCGTGCTGGGCTGCTGGACGGTCCTGGCGCAGGAGATGTCCCTCGAAGCCGAGACCGACCGGACAACCGTGAAGTTCGGCGAATCCCTCACGCTCAGCGTCACGCTGTCCCAGGCGATCGGCGGTGCCGCACCGGGCAGGATCGTGACGCCGAACATCGAATCGATCCCGGATTTCGACATCGCCGGCCGGCAGACGTCGCAGAACATGAGCTTCATCAACGGAGTGGGCAGCCTTCAGATCCGGACGGTTCTGGAACTGGTGCCGCGTGGCCCGGGAAATTTCACGATCCCCGCTCTCTCCCTCAAACTTCCGGACGGCCGCTCCGTCAGCTCGAAACCCATTGCCGTCAAGGTCCTCCCGCCCTCCGAGGAAGCCCCGGGAGCCGCCACGGAAGCGGCTCCGCCGGCGGAGGACGACACCGCCCGGGTGTCCGGAAACGGCGGCATGAGTCTCGTGACGGCCGCACTGGTCCTGGTGCTCGTCGTTGCCCTGGTGATAGGCCTGCCGATCCTTCTCTCCTGGTATCTCAGCCGACGGGCCGAACGTCCGTCCCGCACAGATGCCGGCTCCGGCAACAAACCGGCAGCGACGGTGCGGCCGACGGCCGATCGGGAAGATCCGCCGGAGGAGGCCGAGATCGTGCCGGTCGTGAAGCACCCGGGCTCGCCCGTCGAGTTCGACCGCGAAATCGAGCGGCTGAAGCGCGAATTTCCCGATGTCGGCCTTGAATTCTATAGAAAATACTATGACATTCTCCACGGCGCTCTGGTCGGTTCGCACGCGAAACTCGGCGCGATGAAGACCCCCGACGAGCTTCGCCGCACGATGGAGGGGGTCGTGCCCCCCGCCGTCGCTGCCCGCCTGAACGAGGTGTTCGAGGAGTGGGAGGGTGTCACCTATGCCCGGATTCTCCCGACGAGAGGATTTCAGGCCATTCTTGAAGATTCCCGCGCATTGCTGTGCGCGGTGACCCAGAAACAGGAGACGCACCGATGAACGCTGGTATCGATCCCGCCCTGCGCGCCGGCATCGAAGAGTCCGGAACCACCATCGCCCGGGTCCGGTCAGAGGTCGGCAAGGTCCTGGTCGGCCAGAGGCACCTGCTCGACCGGCTGATCGCTGCCCTGGTCACGAACGGCCATATCCTGCTCGAAGGCGTGCCCGGCCTCGCGAAGACCCTCGCCATCAAGGCCCTGGCCCGCACGATCCGGGTCGATTTCTCCCGCATCCAGTTCACCCCGGATCTTCTGCCGGCCGATCTGATCGGCACGCGCATCTACGACCCCCAGAAAACCGCGTTCTTCACCCACAAGGGGCCGATCTTCTCCCAGTTCGTGCTCGCCGACGAGATCAACCGGGCGCCCGCGAAAGTCCAGAGCGCGCTGCTGGAGGGCATGGAAGAGCGGCAGGTCACGATCGAGCACGAGACGTTCAAGCTGCCCGAGCCCTTCCTCGTGCTGGCCACCCAGAACCCGATCGAGACCGAGGGCACCTACACCCTTTCCGAAGCCCAGGTCGACCGGTTCCTCTTCAAGGTCAACGTCGGGTATCCCGGCTTCGAGGAGGAGCGGCTGGTCGTGCAGCGGATGGGCCTCGCCGAGGAACACCACACGCTCGACGTGATCCAGCCCGTTCTCGACGGGAAGAGCGTCCTGTCCCTGCGTGACATGGCCCGGCGTGTCTATGTCGATGAGAAAATCGTTGAATATATATTGAGAGTTGTAGATGCAACGCGCAGACCCCGGGAGTACGGTCTCGATCTGAAAGGCTACATCCGGTACGGCGCCTCGCCCCGCGCCTCGATTTACCTGGCCCGGGCAGCCCGCGCCGTGGCGATGATCGCCGGCCGGCCCTACGTCAAACCCGACGACGTGAAGGCGATCCTGCCCGATGTCCTGCGTCACCGCATCATCCCGACCTACGAGGCCGAAGCCGACGAGATCGGGTCCGAAGAGATCATCCGGCGTATCGCCGACGGCGTGCCCGTGCCGTGAAGCGGAGGAACTGAATGCTTCCCCGGGAACTGCTGCGCGAAATCCGCCAGATCGAGATCCGCACCCGGCATCTCGTCGACTCGACCTATGCGGGCGGCTATCGGTCGATCTTCAAGGGGCGCGGCATCGAGTTCGCCGGGATCCGCTCCTACGTGCGCGGGGACGAGTACCGCTCGATCGACTGGCGTGTCACGGCACGCACGGGCAACCTCCATGTTCGGGAGCACATCGAGGAACGCGAACTCCAGGTTGCGATCGCCCTCGATCTGTCGGCCTCGATGGCGTTCGGAAGCGGCTCGCGCGAGAAACGCGAGACCGCCGTCGAGTTCGCCGCGGCGATGGCGATGGCGGCCGAACGGAACAACGACCGCGTCGGGATCTGCCTGTTCACCGACCGCGTCGAGAAGTTCGTCCCGCCGGCGAAAGGCCGCACGCACGTGCTGCGCCTGATCCGCGACCTGATGTACACCCTTCCCGAGAACCGGGCTTCGGATGCGCGGCCCGCTCTCGCCTTTCTGCTCCACTCGCTCCGCCGCCGTTCGATCGTGTTCCTCGTCACCGACGGTGTCAGCCTGCCGGCCATGGAGCGGGAACTGCGGATCGCCGCCGCCCGGCATGATCTGATTCTCGCCCTGATCGGCGATCCCCGCGAGGACGAGGTGCCCGATATCGGGCTGATCGAGATCGAAGACCCCGAAACGGGGGAGGAACACCTGTGGGATACATCCGACCGGACCGCCGCCGGGGCCCTCACCGAGGCCGCGAAGCGGAACAGGGCGGCTCTCGCTGACGGCTGCCGCCGGCTCGGGATCGATGTGATACGACTGAACGCCGGCGAATCGGTGATCCGCCCGATCTGCAAACTCTTCGCGGACCGGGAAAAACGCGCGGCGATGGGAGGGGCGTCATGAGCGGTGCCGCGGGACTGCGTTCGAGGATCAATGCCATCCTTCTGCTGGTGGCGGGGGCGATGGCGGTCGGCTTTTTCCTGTACTGGCACGGGGAGGGGCGCATCGAATCCTTGCGCAGCCGGGTCGCGCAGCAGAAAGCCTATGCTGCCGAACTCCTGGCCCACGGTCTCGTGTCGGAAGCCGCTGCCGTGATGGAACAGGCGGCCGGCTTTGCGCCCGCTTCGGCAGAATCTTTGCGCCTCCGGCGCGCGCTTGCGGATCTGCGCATGAACCGCCTTGGGGATTACGAAAAGGCCCTCGCCGATCTGGTGTTCATCAAAACCACCGACCCCGCGCAGGCAAACGCACTCGAGCCCGATATCCGGCAGTGCCTCGACCGGCTTGGCCGCGTCTACGACGTCCAGCGCCGGCTGCTGCTCGAGGGCGGGGCGAATCCCACCGTCGTGGCGGCCACCCAGACGACTGCCGTGCGCTTCGGCAACGAGGCCGGCATCACGGCCGCCGAGCTCGAACAGCGGCTGGTGCTGGAGAAGATTCCGCTGCGCGGCGCACCCCGCGAGGCTCTCGACAGGGCCGTCCAGGGCCTGCTGGGCGAGAAGCTGCTGCTGCGCGCGGCGAAACGGGCCCAGATCGATCGGCGGCCCGACTTCATCGAACAGGTGAAACGGTTCGAGGACAACCTGGCGCTGCTGCGGTATCTCGAAGAACGCGTCATGAAGGATGTCGACGTCGACGAGCAGACGATCGGCCTGTATCTCGAGAAGAACCGGGATCGGTTCCAGAGCCCGCTTCGTGTGGTCTACAGCGTGCTCGATTTCCCCGACGAGACCTCCGCGCGGGAATATGCGGCCGGCCGGCCCGCTTCCGCCCCGCGCACGATCGGCGACCATCTCTCGGGAACGCGCCAGGAGCTGCCCGCGGCCCTCCAGGGCATCAGGTGGGAAGCTGATCCCCCAAAGGGGCCGCTCGGCCCCGTCGAGCTGAACGGCCGATGGGTGATCTATATGATTCACGATATTGTCGCCGGAACCTCCGTCGCCCCTGAACTCGCCCGGCAGCAGGCGCGACTCGAACTGCTCGAACGCAGGAAGGGTGACCGGCTTTCCCAGGCGATCGCCGAACTGGCCCGGCAGGAAGACGTGCGCGTGATTGACGAGACGATCACCCGCATCTTCCTCCCTGCTTCCCCGACGGCGGAACTCTCCCCCAATCCGGGAAAGTGAGGATGGGCATTTCTCGATGAATCGCTTCCGGAACGCATTCGCTGCAGCTCTGGCGACCGCATCGCCGGGGTTGCCGGCGCTGCCGCCCGGCGAGGAGATCTACGGGCTGCGCGGTCCGGCGGCGGTGCCGTTCGAATGGCTGCCGCTCCTGGCGAAGGCGGCTGGACTGCTGGTGCTCTGCTATCTCCTCCATCGCCTGTGGCGACGCTGGAACGATGTCGGCGAGATCATCGGGAAGGAGAAAGAAAAGCCCGTGCCCGTCGACCATCTGATGGAGGCGCTCGAGTCTCTGGACCGCCTCCGGGCCTCTCCGGTGTGGCAGGAGGGACGGGTGAAGGACATCTGCGAGTCCCTCGCCGGAATCCTCAAAACGTTCATCCATGGCAGATGCGGCATTGGCTCCGGCGCTTCGGCGACAACCGACGAGCTGGGACAGGCGCTTCGCGGCGTGCGATGGGCCGACGCGGCTTCGGGAGAAGTGCTCGAGCTGCTCGGGCTGTGTGACGAGGTGAAGTTTGCGCGCGGCACGCTCGCAACGACGGGCTGTGACGGCCTGTGGAGCCGCTTCCGAAACCTGATCCAGCGCGAGGTGTGGCGGCGATGAGGTGGCTGAATGCGGAGTTTTTGCTGCTGCTGGCGCTGGTCCTTCTTGCGCTCGGCTACCGCCTGCTGATCACCGGACCGCTCAAGCGCGGCGGGATCCGGTTTCCGCTGGCCCACCTGGCGGGCGGGATCCGGCCGAGCTGGCGCGTTCGGCTTGCCTGGCTGCCGGATCTCTGCCGATTCGTCCTGCTGGTGCTGCTGGTGATCGGCCTCATGCGCCCCCAGTGGGGGTTCGAGCAGGAAGCGGTGACGCGGCAGGGGATCGATATCATGATCGCGCTCGATGTCTCGGGCTCGATGGCGGCCGAGGATTTCAAACCCAACCGGCTCAAGGCCGCCCAGTCGATCACCGAACGGTTCATCGGCGGCATCTCCGACCACCGCGTCGGCCTTGTCGTGTTCGCCGGCCTCGCCCTCACCCAGTGTCCGCTGACGATGGACTACGGCGTCGTGACCGAGCTGCTCCGCCGTGCGGATCTGCGCATGATCCGCATGGACGGCACCGCGATCGGGGACGCGCTGATCAACGCCGTCTACAAGTTCAAGAAAGCCCCGGGCGAGAAGCGTGACCAGGTGGTCATCCTGCTGACCGACGGCGAGAACAACTCCGGCTCGATCGATCCGCTCGAAGCCGCGAAGGTCGCGGCGGATAAAAATATTAGAATCTATACCATCGGGGTGGGCAGTCTCGAGGGGGCGCCGATTCCGATCGACACGCCGGTCGGCCGCCAGTATGCGACGAATCCCGATGGCACGCCGCAGATTCCCAGGCTCGACGAACAGCTCCTGAAGGACATCGCCTACATCACCCGGGGCCGCTACTTCCGGGCGACCGACAACAAGGCCCTCGAACAGATCTACGAGACCATCTCGAAACTGGAAAAAGGCAAGATCGACGTGGCGCGCACGACCCAGTATGCCGAACGCGCCGAATGGTTCCTGCTGCCGGCCTTCGCCCTGCTCGTCATCGAGCTGTACCTGCGCGGCAGGGTGTTTGCGAGGGTGTTCTGAATGTTCCGAGAACCCATCCATCTGCTGCTTCTGCTGGCCGGGCTGTTCTGGACCGCCCTGCTGGCCCGCCGCGTCATATCGGATCTCCGGCGGCGCCGGGAGGCGTTCGCCGCCCGCGAGATGCTCCGGCGCATCTCCGGCCATCAGGCGACCCGCCGGCCCGTCGTCAAATGGCTGATGATGATTCTCGGCCTGGCTCTGCTGGGAATCGGCCTTGCACGCCCCACCGGCGGCTCGTTCGAGGAGGCCGTCTCGGGGCGCGGCATGGATGTCGTCGTGGCGCTCGACGTTTCGACCTCGATGAAAGCCCCGGATATCGACGGGAACAGCCGGCTCGATGTCGCCAAGGCTCTGATCCAGCGGCTGCTGGGTGCCCTCGGCAACGACCGCGTCGGCCTCGTCGCCTTTGCCGGGGACACGATGGTCCAGTGCCCGCTGACCCCCGACAAGGGCACGTTCCTCACCTTCCTTCAGCGCGTCGATCCGGCCATGCTGACCGTCCAGGGCACGAACCTGGCCGCGGCCGTCGAGACGGCCCTCGACCGGTTCGATTACACGGCCTCCCGCACCCGTGTCATCGTCCTCGTCTCGGACGGCGAGGATCGCGATCCCAAGCGGGTTGATCGTGCCGTCGCCGATGCAGGCCGCCGCGGCATCCCCGTGTACACGGTGGGCATCGGCAGTCTCGAGGGGAGCTACCTGCCGGAAGGCCGGGATGTCTGGGGCCGGCTGATCTACAAAACCTTCAAGGGAGAGCGGGTCGTCACGAAACTCGACGACACGATGTTGCGTCGGATCGCCCGGGACAGCCGCGGGGCGTATTTCCGGGCGCAGGACGTCTCGAGTGCGCGCAGCGTGGCTGCCGCGCTCGAATCCCTGCCGCGCACGAGCATCCATCAGGGTTCCCAGACCGTCACCCGTGAACTGTTCCAGTGGCCGGTTCTCCTGGCGTTTCTACTGCTGCTGGTCGAGTGGATGGTGTCCGAACGGATCCCCTACGAACGCGAAAAAGACCACTGGTTGAAACGGCTATGACATCCGTCATCAAAAACATCTGTGTATATATAGTAGTCGCTCTTGCCTTTGTGCCGGCGGGAAGCGCCCTCGCCTCGGTTTCCGGCGAGGTCGATGCCGGGCTTCGGGCGCTTGGGGCCGGGAGGCTCGAGGAGGCCGAAGCAGCGCTCCAGCGGGCCAGATTCGCCGCGCCCGACGATCCCCGGATCCTCTACGATCTGGGCATCGTCGCCTTCCACGCCCGCCGCTACGATGAAGCCGCAGGCCTGTTCCGCCGGACGGCATCCAGCACGGCTGCCGCCCCGAAGCTCGTCGGGGACGCCCTGCACAATCTCGGGAACGCGGCGTTCCACGCCGGGCGGTTTGCCGATGCCGTCGACGCCTACCAGGCCGCCCTCGCCCAGAGGGAGGAGCCGGACACCCGGTACAATCTCGAACAGGCGCAAAAACGCCTTGCCGAGGCGCAGGCCGCCGAGTCGGCCCGGCAAGAACCTCAACAGGATCAACAGGGACAGCAGGGGCAGCAGGACCAGCAGAGCCAACAGGGCAAACAGGGACAACAGGGCCAGCAAGACCAACAAGGCAAGCAAGACCAGCAGGGTCAGCAAGGACAGCAAGGGCAGGAAGGCCAGCAAGGCGGGCAGAATCAGCAGGGCGAAAAGAGCGGGAATCAGGAGGCGGGATCGCCTGGGGAACAACGACAGTCAGGGGAAGAAAAGACCTCCGGTCAGTCCCGGGAAAACGGCAGCAACGCTTCCCAGACAGCATCTGCTGAAAATCAGCCTCCCGTAGCATCCGGGACGGCCTCCGACACCTCGCGGCCGTTGTTCGCGACGGCCTCCGCCGAGCTGCCGAAGGAGGGAACGGCCTCGGATTCGACTCCCTGGAGCGGTCAGGATGCGAAGCTCCGCGATGTCGAAATGTGGAAGAATGCCCCCGGGCACAAGAACATTCCCGATGAATCCGAGCGCGCGCGCGCCCTGCGGAACCGAAAGCTGAACCCCTACCAGGTGGAGCGGATCCTCCGACAGATGGAGGAGCGGGAGCGGGACATCCAGTTGCGGTATCGACGCGATCCCCAGAGCAACGACATCGACGATCCCTTCGCCGATCCGTTTTTCATGGACCCCGAGCGGATGCGCGAGTTCATGGAGGGTCGCAGAGGCGGTCGCAGGCAGACCGAGCCCGATACCCCCGACTGGTGACAGCCCGGAACGGGGCAGGCGCGAACGAAAGAGCGATTCCCGAGATCCCCTTCGCCCGGCGTCGCGAATCTTGACAGGCTTTCGGCCCCCCCCCTATAATGACACGGTACGATACTCATCAGATCAGGAGCCGCAGCATGCGAAGCCCCATCCATCCCGAGGGTTTTTTCCTCGGCGCCGCGTTATCCCTCCTTGCATGCGTCGCCTCGCGCTTCTCGCGCATTCTTGGCTGGACGGCCGGGCTGCTTGCGGCATTCACCCTCTACTTCTTCCGTGATCCCGAGCGCGAGATCCCCCAGGGCGAGGGGCTGCTCGTCTCTCCGGCCGATGGCACCGTCGTTGGTGTCGATGAGGTGGAGAAAGCCCCCTTCCTCGACGGGCCGGCAAAACGGGTCAGTATATTTCTTTCGATATTCAATGTCCACATCAACCGCGCCCCGATCGAGGGAAAGGTTGCCTACCGGCAGTACAATCCCGGCAAGTTCCTGCCGGCCAACTGCGACAAATGCTCCCTCGACAACGAACAGAACGCGATCGGTATCGAGGACGGGGGATACCGTGTCCTGGTGCGGCAGATCGCCGGCATCATCGCCCGCCGCATCCTGTGCTGGGTCAATCCCGGCGACACCGTCACCCGGGGAGAACGCTTCGGCCTGATCCGGTTCGGATCCCGCACCGAGCTTCTCATGCCGGTTTCGGCGGTGATCCTGGTGAAGCCCGGCGACAAGGTCAAGGGAGGAGAAACCGTCATTGCCCGACGCTCCTGAGGTGAAACAGGCTCCAGAATCCGCCGCGCCGGCCACCCCGAATCAGGGTGTCCCGGATTTTCCCACCAGTCAGAGCCGCGCATTCCGGCATCTGTCGATTCTTCCGAACGTTTTCACCTCTCTCAACCTGTTCTGCGGGTATCTGTCGATCCTTTCCACCTCCCGTGAGGAGTATCTCGTGGCGGGCTGGCTCATCGTCCTCGCCATGATCTGCGACATCCTCGACGGCCGGATCGCCCGGTTCACCTCGGTCACATCCCGGTTCGGGGCCGAACTCGATTCGCTGGCCGATCTGGTCAGCTTCGGCGTGGCGCCCGCCTTCCTCGTGTTCAACCGGTATCTCGGCGATCATGCGCTCGTGGGGCTGCTGGCGACGTCGGTCTTCGTGCTCTGCGGCGCCCTGCGGCTGGCCCGGTTCAACATCACGCCGCCGAGCGACCGCGACGTGTTCACGGGGCTGCCGATCCCGGCCGGCGCGGGCATTCTCTGCACGCTGACGATTTTCGAAATGCAGTTCTTCCCCTTCTTCCGGATTCCCGACATAGCCATTCCCTTCGTCGTCGTTCTGACGGGGTTTTTGATGGTGAGCACGGTCGAGTATCCGGCGATGAAGAAGTCGAAGAAAACGTCGGCGTTCCGGCGCCTGCTTGCCTTCGTGTTCATCATCGCCCTGATCACGATGCCCGCGCTCACCCTGTTCCTCTACTCGTGGGGGTTCGCCTCCTACGGGCTGTTCATGTGGGCCTTCCGACGCATCTTCTCCCTTTTCCGTGGGAAGCAGCCGCCGTCGGAACCGGTTTCGCACGCTTCCTGATCCCCCGCGCGGTTTCCCTCTTCCACCCGGCGTCCGCCTGCGTTCGCGAAACCGGCTCGCGGCACCGTCGCGCGCGGTGATCCCCGGTGATGAGGGGCGGCGATCTTTTCCCCTGAACGAACGAGGCACGGAACGGTGAAACGTCCCGTGCCTCGTATGCGGTCGAGGGATTACGCGGGTTCTGTCGACCCGCTTCCGTTGGTCAGGGCTTGGCGGATACGATCTCGACGCCGGTCAGCATCGGCAGGCCGTTCTCGTCGTTATCGACCGTTCCCTTGATCTGCAGGATGGTGCCGCGGGGATACAGCTTGGGAAGCCGGTCGAGCGTGATCGCGCCGGTCGGGTCGGCGAGCAGGTAGAAGCGGCGGCCGCGCTGGTCGAACCCTTTCGCGAGAACGCCGAGCAGTCCGATGGTGCGGCCTTTCATGCCGATCGGATCGAACAGGATCTGGGAGACGGCGATCATCGGCTCGGGTTCGGTGACGAGGGGGGCCGCTTCGCTGACAACGATGAACGGCTTTCCCTCGGGGGTGATCCGGACCTGGCCGAGGAGGCTGATGCGGGTGCCGTGGGCCGCCGGATCGCTGGGGCGGAGGCCTTCGGGCATCCGGCCGGTGCAGTAGATGTTCGAACCGTCATCCCCCCGCACGATCCAGTCGGAGCGGGTCGCCGGAGGGGCGCCGATGTCCTGGTCGGCTTTCCAGCCGAGGAAGGTGGCTTTGAGGGAGATGAACGACTCCTTGAACGCGCCGGGATCCTGGACGATCTTGTCGACGGCCGTGAACACCGTGTTCCCGCGAAGGTCGGGCGAAGGCTCGACGGCGAACGCGGGGGCGGCGCAGGCAAGGGCGGCGGCGAGGCAGAAACCGAAGATGCGTGAACGTGTACTCATGACTCCATCCTCCCGAGGTTGGCATATTTTTGCTTGATCGCGGCGCACAGGGCGGGCAGATCCACCATCTCTCTGCGGCCCTTCTTTCGGAGGGCGTCGATCGAGGGTTTGTGGGCGCCGAACAGGAGCCCCTCGTGCTTCGTGACAAAGGCCTGGTCGGTGGCGAGCTCCTCCGGCGTGATGACACCGGGGATTCCCTGGCCGCTCTGGCTCTCGACGAACGACTCGGCGGCCGTGACGAACACGATGAGATCATCGAGGAACCCGATGTTCGGCACGTTGTCGGGCACGAGATCCTGTTCTTCGGCGAGATACAGGAAGGTGCCGATCAGCACTTCGCGCCGGTCCTGCGGGAGATGCGAGAATTTGGCGTATCTCAAAAACCTGTTGATATATTTGACAAGAATTTCTTCGACCTGGGTCTGAAGGGTTGGTTTCGAACTCACGATCCGGATCCTCCGTTTCTCTCGTGCGAGTCGGTTCTGGGCGAAAATCAGGGTTTGTCCGCTGCCGTGGGGGCAAGGCGGGCATACTGGAGTCTGAGACTCATCAACTGGGCGTCGATATCCTGTTCGACGCCCGGCATGCCCCAGCGGCCGCGCATCTGCTCTGCCGTCGCGGTCAGAAGATCGATCGCGATCTGGGTCTGATCGAGGTCGCGTTCGCGGCGGCCCGTTTCGGGATTGGGGATCATCCCCATCGTGACGAACGCTTTCTGCAGCAGGATCTCCATCATGAAGCCGGCGGTCTCGACGACGTGCATAGAGACGAGCGAGGGACCGCGCATGCCGCCGCGGGCGGGGCGGGGCTGGCCGGCACCGCGCGGGGGGGGCTCCGGGGACGCGGCATCGTCGGATATCTCCTCGTCGGAGAGTTCGCTGGCGTCGGATGAATTCATGACCGGAGCTGCAGGTCGGGGTGGGGCGGGCGGCGCGGAGGCGGGTCGGGCCGGGGTCGGCTGCTTCGCCGCGGGCGCAGCGGGCTGGGGCGCCGGCTTCTCCTCGGTGTCTTCCAGGTATGCGGCGCGACGGTCCGCGATCTTGATGACGGATGAATCGTCCATGCTGAGCCTCCTCGGTGGGGCAACGGGAACACGTGATGAGAACGCCCCGAGTCTACCACAGGGGATGGGATCCCCACAACCGCGGATCCTTTTGACATCGCCAGCCCGGGGCGCTAAAATCCGTTTTGCCCCATCATGGGTGACAGGAGATACGATGACGGACATCCCACAGATCCAGAAGCCGCAGACATTCCGGCCGCGCCCTGCCGCTCCCGCCGCACCAGCCGCTTCCGCCGTGCCGGCGACGCCGGCCACGGCCCCTTCACAGCCCAAGCCCGATGCGGACGTGTCCGGGACATCCGTGTATCGTGAACTCGACGTGCTGATCCGGGCGAAGTATCCGATCATCTATCTGGTCACGCACGAAGAGGAGCGGGTCGAGGATCTGCTGATCCGGCTGGCGCGGTCGCAGAATAAGGCCTGCTACAGCTGGTCCAGCACGCGCGGCCTGCTTCCCACCGGCACCGACCTCCAGTCCCGGAAAAAGGTTTCGGAAATGACCCGGGATCCGATGTCGGCCCTCGATGCCGTCATGGAGAACCTCGAAAACGCCTTTTTCATCTTCAAGGATTTTCACAGCTTTCTCGAAAACGACACGGTGATCCGGCGCCGGGTGCGGGAACTCGCCTCGTTCCTGCGTGACAGTCCGCGAACCCTGTTCTTCGTTTCGCCGACCCTGTATGTGCCGTGCGAACTGGAAAAAGAGATCACGGTCATCGAGTTCGGCTACCCGACGGCCGGCGAGCTGAATCAGAAGCTCGACGAGATGATCGCCCTCGTGAAGGAAAACCCGCGCGTACGGATCGATCTGGGCCCCGAGGATCGGGAGAAGCTGATCAAGGCCTGTTCCGGCCTCACCCTGCGCGAGGTCGAGAACGTGCTGTCGAAGACGCTGATCTCGCGTCTCAAGCTCGACAGCGGCGATCTGAGCGCGATCCTTCAGGAGAAAGAGCAGATCATCCGCAAGAGCGGCATTCTCGAATACTACTCGGCCACCACCGAGTTCGGGAATGTCGGCGGGCTGGAGAATCTCAAATCCTGGCTGCAGAAGCGTTCCGAGGCGTTCACCGAGCGCGCGCGGGCGTTCGGCTGCACCCCGCCCAAGGGCATCCTGCTGCTCGGCGTCCAGGGCTGCGGCAAGTCGCTCGTCGCCAAGGCCGTCAGCAGCCTCTGGAACGTCCCCCTGCTGCGTCTCGACATGGGCCGGATCTTTTCGGGCCTCGTCGGTTCCAGCGAGGAGAACGTGCGGCGCGCGATCCGGACGGCCGAGTCGGTGGCCCCCGCGATCCTCTGGATCGACGAGATCGAGAAGGCCTTTTCGGGCGTCCAGTCGTCGGGTTCGACCGACAGCGGCGTGACGAGCCGGGTGTTCGGCACCTTCATCACCTGGCTGCAGGAGAAGACCTCGCCCGTCTTCGTCATCGCCACCTCGAACCGGATCCGGGATCTGCCCCCCGAACTGTTCCGCAAGGGCCGGTTCGACGACATCTTCTTCGTCGATCTGCCCCAGGCCGAGGAGCGCGAGGCGATCTTCGGCATCCATCTCCGCAAGAAGAAGCGCGATCCGGGCGCCTTCGATCTGAAGCTGCTCGCACGCAAGACCGACGGCTTCTCGGGCTCGGAGATCGAAGAGGCAATATCATCTGCTATATATGAAGCGTTCCACCAGGGCCGCGAGCTCGATACCGAGTGCATCGCCGCGGCCATTTCCGAAACGTATCCGTTGTCTCGGACGATGCGGGAGGAGATCGACGAACTGCGTCGCTGGGCGACGGAACGCGCGCGGCCGGCCTCGACGAGCCGGACAGGCACGACGGCGGCCGGGACGCACCGGGCGCTGGAAATCGGCTGAGGGAGGGTCATCATGTCGGCAGTGGTTCTGATGGTTCCGGCCATGGCGAGCGGACCGGTGTTTGCGGCCGCCGTCGCGGTCGCCGGGGCGGCGATCGGATTGAAAACGGTCGCAGCCCTGATGGACAGGACGGGGAACGCGGTGACGACGCAGAACGCGGCGGGGGTCGACGTCCAGGTGCCGAACGCCCACGCGCTGGCCGCATCGGTGGACGAGGGCGACATCCTGCCCCTCGAAGGCAACGGCTTCCGGGTCACCTTTTCGAAGGACGGCCGCGGCAACTGCTCGATGCGCGTCGAGGGCCAGGGCAAGACCGACGCCGAGCTCGAAGCCCTCGGACGCGAGCTGATCAACCGCGCGGCCCAGCAGTATGCCTACCAGAAACTGAGTGCCGAGCTGAAGAAAAAGGGCTACAACCTCGTCCAGGAAAAGGTCGAGGAGGACAAGACGATCCGCCTGACGGTGCGGCGCTGGAAGTGATGAACACGAGGAGCCCGCACGCGTGAGCCGATTCAAATGGCTCGAATTCGACAAGCCGAATGCCGTGCCGCCCACGGCGGGTCCTGCCACGCCGGGAGCCGATGCCGATGCCGTGGCGGGCGTCGACATGACGGATGCGCGCCAGGTGCTGAAGCTGGCCGACGACGCCTACCGGCTGCTCGAGTATGAGAAGGCGCTGCGGCTGTATTCCAAAAGTTTGAATATCGATCCGAATATCGAAGAGGCATGGGCGGGCCAGCTTCGATGTCTGCTCGATCTCCACGAGAATCCCGAGGCGCTCACCTGGGCGGTGAAGGCGCAGAAGCTCTTTCCCAAGAATCCCGACATCCAGTCGGCACGCGCACTTGCCCTTGCGCGGCAGGGCAAACTGACGGACGCGATCGCCTTTTCCGACGGGGCGATGCGGTACGACCGTCACGGCTGGTTCACCTGGGTGGCGCGCGGAGAGATCCTCGCCCTGGCTGGCTCGGGAAATGCCGAATTCTGCATGGTGAAAGCCATGGAAGGAATCCGGGGCGCGGACTGGCTGATCACCCTGAAGATCGGCCAGGCCTACGCCGCGGCCGGTCTGACCGAAAAGGCGCTTCCGTTGTACCGGAAAGTCCTCGCGGTGCAGGCCGACCTCGCCGAGGTGTGGTACGAGCTTGCCCGGCTCCAGCTCGAACTCGCCAGTGTCGCCGATGCGCGCGACTCGATCGGGCGGGCGCTGCGGCTGAGGCCCGACAACCGGGTGTATCTCGAGTTCCAGGGCAAGGCCCTGCGGGTCGGTCCGGCGGATCAGGTGTTGATCTGGCTGAAGAATTTCACGAAGAGGTGGTTCGGTAGATGACGAAAAAGGAAGAGATCACGGTCACGATCCGTCCCGATGGACAGGTGGAGCTCCACCTCGAAGGGTTCGGCAAGGCGTGCGACGACGTGGCAAAAGAGCTTCAGCAGCTTCTGAACGCCCGGGTCGAGAAAAAACAATTCACTTCGGAATATTATTCGGCCCCCGTCAAGAATCAGGCGACGACACGGAACCGCTGATGCGGGGAAACTGGCGGATGACCCCGCCGGCGTGATACCATACTTCCCCCCGACGGCCGTCGGCCCCGGGAAATACAACCGGACTGCCTGGAGAACGCCATGATCGGACAGACCTCGATGCACGGCCTGCTGCGAATCTGCCTCGAACGAGGGGCCTCGGATCTGCACCTGTCCGTCGGGCTGCCCCCGGCCGCGCGCGTGCACGGCGAGATCGTCACGCTGCCGTTCGACAATCTCGACCCCGAGTCATGCAAGGCACTCGTGCTCTCGATCCTGAACGACGAGCAGGTCGAGAAGTTCGATCAGGAGTGGGAACTCGACTTTTCCATCGATGTCACGGGCATCGGTCGCTGCCGCGTCAACGTGTTCCGCGAACGGGGATTCATCGAGGCCTCGCTGCGTATCGTCACCCCGCAGATCAAGACGCTCGAGGAGCTCGGCCTGTCCGAGACGGCCGTCGAGCTGACCCGCCGGCCCAACGGGATGCTGCTGGTCACCGGCCCCACCGGCGTCGGCAAGACCACCACGTTCAACTCGATCCTCGACCAGATCAACCGCGAGCGGCGGTGCCGCATCATCACGATCGAGGATCCCATCGAGTATATTCATCGCCATAAAAAGTCGATCGTCCTCCAGCGCGAGGTGCACAGCGACACGAAATCCTTCGCGACCGCCCTGCGCCACATCCTCCGGCAGGACCCCGACATCATCGGGATCGGGGAGATGCGCGATCTCGAGACGATCTCGACGGCGATCACCGCTGCGGAAACCGGCCACCTCGTCGTGGCGACGCTGCACACCAGCGACGCCCAGCAGACGATCGACCGCATCGTCGACGTGTTTCCCCCGTTCCAGCACGAGCAGATCCGCGTCCAGCTCGCCAATTCCCTCCAGGGAATCATCTCCCAGCAACTGCTCCCGACCATCGACAAGACCGGCCGGGTTCTCGCCTACGAACTGCTGGTCGCCACGCCGGCCGTCCGGAGGCTCATCCGGGAGAACAAGATCCCCCAGATCGACACGTTCATCCAGACCGGCAGCGAGTTCGGCATGATCTCGATGGACCGCAGCCTCAAGGCCCTGTACCAGCAGGGTCGCATCGCATACGACGTCGCCCTGTCGAAAGTGAAGAACCCCGCGGCGTTCAAGGAGCTCTGATTCGATGCCCAGACCGGCCTTTCCCCTCCAGGACCAGCTTCGCGGCTTTTCCCGCGCCCTCTTCTCCACCTGGCTGTACCATCGCCGGTTCAACATCCTGTTCGATGCCGGCGAGGGGATCGCGACGGCGCTGCTCAACCGTGTCTTCGGGATCCGCAAGATCTTCCTTTCGCACGGCCATGCCGACCATATCGCGGGTCTGATCAACCTCGTCAATATTCGCAATCTCGGGGCGGGCGACCAGACCGCGACCCTCGAGATCCATTATCCGAAAAACAATATGCTGATCGATATCGTTCGTCAGTATCTTGCCCAGACCCAGCACGAGCTCTCGTTCGATCTCGTCTGGAAGCCGATCGACGCCGACGAGCGGATCGATTTCGAGGAGGGCCGCGGAAAGACCTTCATCCGCACCTTCCGCACCCAGCACTCGCACAAGCAGCTCAGCCTGGGCTTCAACATCGTCGAGATGCGTCGCCGGCTGCGCCCCGAATACGAGGGTCTGCCCCAGAACGAGATCAATGCCGCGATCCTCCGGCTTGGCAAAGAGGCGGTCGCCGAGAATGTCGAGCAGATCATCTTCACCTACGGCGGCGATTCCCGACCGATCAACCCAGATCTGGTGCGCAACAGCCTGTTTCTGTGCCACGAAAGCACCTATCTGCGGATCGACGACGACGAACGGAATTTCCAGCAGCACTCGGTTCTTGACGACGTCCTGCGCACCGCGAAGGATGCCGGGGTTGCTACGCTGCTGCTGTTCCACGTGTCCCTGCGGTACACCCATGAAGAGATCCGGGAAACCGTTGCCGATGCCGTCCGGAGGATCGAGCCGGGCTGCCGGGTCCTGATCCTGCACGGCGACCGGTTCATCGACCCGCTCGAGCCGGGAAACGGCCGTCGCGCTGCACGGAAAGCCAGCGATGCAGAGGAAGATGAGGAGTCCGAATCATGACCCTGTCGTCCAAGATTCTCGTCGTCGATGATGAACACAGTGTCCGGTGGGCCTTCGAAAAGGCCCTGAAAAAGGCCGGATACGACGTGTTTCTCGCCGAGACCGGCGCCCGCGGCCTCGCCATCTTCGAGCAGGTCCACCCCGACCTGACCCTGCTCGACATCCGCATGCCGGAGATGGACGGGCTCCAGGTGCTCAAGAAGATCCGGGAATCCCATCCGGATGCCCAGGTGATCGTCATGACCGCCTACACCGACATGGAGACGACGGTCTCGGCGATGAAGCTCGGGGCCTACGACTTCCTCAGCAAGCCGTTCAATATCGACGAGTGTCTTTTGCTCATCGGTCGCGGCCTGAACGCGCGCACGATCAAGGCCGCGGCGCTTCCCGAAACCGATCCGGCCAAGACCGGCGGTCTCAAGGGAAACAGTCCCCCGATGCAGGAAGTCTACAAGCTGATCGGCAAGGTCTCGGCCGAGGACGTGACGGTCCTCGTGACGGGCGAGTCGGGCTCGGGCAAGGAGCTCGTGGCCCAGGCCATCCATTACAACTCGAACCGCGCCTCGAAGCCGTTCTGGGCGATCAACTGCACGGCGATCACCGAGTCGCTGATGGAGGCCGAACTGTTCGGATACGAGAAGGGCGCCTTCACGGGAGCGAACACCTCGAAGCCGGGCGTGTTCGAGCTCGCCCAGGGCGGCACGCTGTTCCTCGACGAGATCGGCGACATGAGCCTCGAGATGCAGGCGCAGCTTCTGCGCGTGCTCGAGGAGCGGCAGATCGTGCGCGTGGGCGGCAACAAGCGCATCAAGGTCGACGTCCGGATCATCGCCGCCACCAACAAGGATCTGCGCAAGGCGATCCAGGAGAGCCGGTTCCGCGAGGATCTGTATCACCGCGTGAAGGTCATCGAGATCCATCTGCCCCCGCTGCGCTCGCGGCCCGAAGACATCCCGCTGCTCGCCAGCTACTTCTGCTCCCAGCTCGCTGCGCAACGCAAGGGGCTGCCGAAAAGCATTTCGGACGAAGCCCTCGCGGTGCTGACCGCCCACGCCTGGCCGGGGAACGTGCGGGAGCTGCGCAACGCGATCGAACAGTCCTACACGCTGAGCCGTGACCAGATCATCCTGGCCGAGCATCTGCCGATCGAAGTCCGGCAGGGTGTCGGGAGCGCCGCGGCGCTTCATGTCGCCCCGCCGGCCATTGCGCCGGCACCGGTCGGAAGCCAGGCGCCCGCAGCCCCCGTGGCCCCCGCCGAGCCGCTTGCTCCCGCCGCACCGCATGCTGGCGTCGTGATCGGGGGTGTTGCCCCCGCCGAGACCGTCGAACAGCATATCCGCAACTTCGTCACCCAGTGCCTCCGCGAGAACATCGCCGGCTGTGCCCATGACCGCCTGATGGATGCCGTCGAGCGCGAACTGCTGCTCCAGGCGCTGGGCATGTTCAAGGCGAACCAGGTCCAGACCGCGAACTACCTCGGCATTACCCGGAACACGCTGCGGGCCAAGATCGAGAAGTATGGCCTCTGATCCCCGTCTGGGCTTCCTCTGCGGGATCGGTTGGGAACAGCCCCTGATCGACGAGCTTCTCTCCGCGGCCCCGGCCTGCGAGGCATCGACCGTCGCCCCCGGCCTCGTCACCGCCCGGCCGCTTCCGGCGCTTCTGCGCACCGATACGATCTTCGCCCGGAATCGCCTTCCCGAGATCGTGTGCATCCGCGCCGATGGGGCCAGAGAGCTGGCGCAGGGAGCAGGCGAGGCGGCCGACGCTCTGCTCGACACCCTTCCGCATCCCTGGACCGCCCAGTTCTCCACACCCGACCTCTGGACCTGCGACTCCGACACGTATGCCGGCCTCCATGCCCGTGCCGGCCTCGTCGCGGAGCTGTTCGAGGAGCGGATGCGCCGGTTCCGGAAGCGGGCGTTCGAGCGGTTTCGGCCGTGGCAGGATATCGCGGAGAACGGGCAGGGCATCGTCGTGACCGGGGTGCTCACGCGCCGAGACGAGCTCTGGGTCAGCGTCGCCCGTGTCATGCGGGATGCCGCCGGCCTGCTCTTCCCGGCCCCCTGGCCCGGTCCGGATTCCCTGCTGGAACGCGACCCCATGGCTCCCTGCCGGTCGTATTACAAGCTCGAGGAAGCCTGGCTGGAGGCGGGGACCGAGCCCGGCCCGGGCCAGACCTTCGTCGACATCGGCGCGGCCCCGGGAGGCTGGACCTGGTCTGCGCTCAAGCGGGGTGCGAAGGTCGTGGCTGTCGATGCGGCCGACCTCGAATCCCGCATCGCCGCCCATCCGAACTGCGACCACCGGCGCGACAACGGGTACGAGTTCCTGCCCGACCGGCCCGTCGACTGGCTGCTGTGCGACATGATCGTCCGGCCCCTGGCCACCCTGGGCCTCGTCGAGCGCTGGCTCGAGGCGGGTCAGTGCCGGGGCTTCGTCGTCAATCTCAAGTTCCGGGGAAAGGAGCCGGCCTCGATTCTCGCCGCGGTGCGAAGTCTTGCCGACCGGTTCCACCTCGATGGCCTGCGCATCCGGCACCTGTTCCACGACCGGAACGAGATCACGCTGATCAGTCCTCCGCCGGGTCGCGCAGCTCGACCAGCTCGTACAACGAAAAAGCGCGGCTCTTCCCGTCGGGCGTGACCCGCTCGAGGAACTCGATCCGGCCCCGACCCCGCAGCAGCCGCACCGTCGAGGGGGCGAGCAGGATCCCCGTCACCCGCGCGCCTTTCGAGCGGCTTTCGGTGTGTGCCGAGAGAAGCACCGCATCCCCGATGTAAGCGGCATCCAGGCGGCCCGTGCTCGATCCGACCCGACCGGCGATCACCCGGCCGCTCGCAAGCCCGATTCCCGTCTGGATCACGAACTGGCCGGCAACTTCCCGCTCCCGGTTCAGGGCCGCGAGCTCGGTGCGCATCTCGAGAGCCGCCATGCAGGCGCGCACGGCATGATCCCCCGAGCCGTCCTCCTCCCGGAACACGGCCGTCAGGGCATCCCCGATGAACTTGTCGATCCGGCCGCCATGGGCCCGGATGCAGCCCTCCATGCGGGTGAAATAGGCGTTCAGCAGGGCGACGATCTGTTCGGGCGGGTACCGCTCGGACAGCGTCGTGAAATTCCGGATGTCCGAGGTCATGATCGTCGCCTCGACATACTCCCCGCCGGGTTCCAGCATCGCATCATCATCCGAAGCGGCGAGGGCGAGCGCGTCATCCGAGACGAACCGGCTCATCCGCTCTCGTTCACGGATTCCCCCGATCATTCCGTTCAGGGATTCGGCGAAAAATTCGAGTTCATCGCCGCTCTTCACGTCGAGCGTCCAGTCATACCGGCCCGCTGACGTTCGCCGGATGGCCTGGAGGCAGGCTTTCAGCGGCCACCAGAGCAGCGCGGTGGTTCCGAGGGAGGCGCCGAGGAAGAGGAGAAGCGCGATTCCCGCAACGACGATGGTGAGGTGGCCGGCGACGGGGGAGTTCACAGGCTCGGCCAGGGCGGCTCCGATGAAGGGTTTGTCGCGGAAATATCGAGCCGCCATGAGATACGGCTGGCGGTCACCGGAGCGATCGATCCGCAGATCCGTTCGATCCCGCCGGCTGCGCAGCGCCAGATCCCTCAGACGCGGATTGCGGCAGATGTTCGTCGGATAATCCTGGTCGTCGGTGGGGAAATTGTTTTTGCTCGTGAACCGGTAGATGGCCTTTTTCGTGGTGTAGCCCCGGATGCGCTGGACATTGAAGAGTTGCTGCGGGACGCTGCGCTGAAGAAACTCGCGATACCTGGATGCATGCAGTGTCGTGAGCAAAAAGAAGGCATACGGAGGACGCTTGGGATCGCCGTTGGGGGTGATGAAAACGGCCGAAGCACGCTCGAACACCTGAGAGAAGGGAAGCGGCAGCAACGCTCCGGCATTTGTCAGGAGTCGGTTGATGATACGCGGGTCGATCAACGCATCCCCCAACCCCTGGGTCACTTCGACGATCTGGAGCAGTTTGTTCCTGCGCTTCTCGTCAGGCTCATAGACCTGGAGGCTGCCGAGCTTTGAAAGAAGATCGATGGCAAACCCGCGACACAGCTTGAGAAAGACCTCCTGCGATTCGGCGCGGCTGACATTCGTGTCCTCCCTGTTCTGCTCGGAAATGAAGTCCCTGCCGTCCGCCCCAAGGGCGATCGGGTAGGTTTTATACGGGATCCCCGCATTGAAGTCGATCAGCCGCTGGAGACGCTCAGGAGAGAAGGAGCCCCGTTCCCCTTCGAGCCGGCCTCTGGCATCGAGCATATCGAGTTCGAGGAAGCGGTCGAGGCTGAAGAGGGAGAGTTCGCTCTGCTCGAGGCTTTCCTCGAGATCGTCGAGGGAGCGGTTGGCGTGGGCCCAGCCCTGAAGACGCTGATAGGAAGCGAGGCAGAGGATGGTCCCGACCAGCGGGATCCAGATACCCGCCGCAATTGCCATCATGATCTTGCCGCGGATGCTGAGCGGGATGATGCGGTTCCCGGAGGCAAAGCCGACGATGAGGATCGCAGAGACGAAGATCATCAGGAACAATGCCGTTCGCAGAAGGGGGAGGATCGTGCGGAGCGGATGGGCGAAGGCCGTGAGGGGGGCTCCGACGGCGGCCATCGGCAGGCGGCCGGCCCGGATGTGGCGGCTGCCCGGGGGAATAAGGGAGGAGATGTGCTGGGGCAGCAGATCGACGAACCAGAGGTAGCCCGCTTTGGTCAGAAAACGTGGTTTGTTGCTGCCGCCGACGACGGCGAGGGTGCGGCGGAGATCGGGGCGTGTCACCTGGGAACGGGCGAAGGCAAACCGCTTTTCGAGCGCCAGCCGGTCTTCCCGGACCGCCACCAGGGCATTGTATGTGCCTGGCCGGTCCGTGAACGGGGCGAGAAACCAGGTGTACCACAGGATCGTTTCGGGGGTCAGCGGTGAGTAGAGCGTCTCGGTTTCCCCATGGAACGCCGAGACGATGATCATCGGGCCGTTCGGGCCGAGAATATCGGTGAACAGGGCGGCGGCATCGGGATAGGCGGATGGAGGCGGTTCCGGGGCAAGGCGAAACACCTTGCGGCGCTGCTGGGTGAACAACTGGGCCAGAGCCATTCGCGCCCGCGCGGGGGTCCAGGTTGAGGGAAGCTGTTCCGGAAGCGTGAGCGTGAACGGCCCTCCCGTGGTGGAGCCCATCGCCAGCAAATGGAAAGGGGCGCCCAGACTCCTGGAAAAACGATGTCGCCAGGCGTTGAGGCGACGTTGTGGGTTCTCCGAGAGGGCGGCATCGGCGAAGGGACGGGCGGCTTGCTCGACGTGATGCTGGAAAAACCGCTCGGGGGTGAGATCATCGAGATATCGCTTCATTTCTTCGGAAAGGGTCTGTTCGAGGAGGGCGCGGCGGAGCTGCTCGTCCTGATCGATCAGGGCGTTGAGCACTCCGAACATCAATCCGGCAGGGGCGAGAAACAGGAAGAACCACAGGGCAAGGATCGCGACGATCGAGATCCGGGGCGTCATGTCGATGTGCGGCTGCTGGTTCGTCATGCCTCGTCTCCGGATTCGAGCCGGAAAACCGTGACGGGCTCGGTTTTCCCCTTGACCGTGAGCCGGCCGGTGGCGATCGTCAGAAATTCCGGGCCCGCTTCGCTGGCTGCGGCATCATTCAGCAGGATCGGACCGAACGGGCCGCTGTCCGCGAGCGACTCGAGACGGGCGGCAAGATTGACCGTATCGCCGATCACCGTGAAATCCTGCCGCCGGATCGTGGAACCGACCCGGCCGGAAATGACGATACCGCTGGCGATTCCGATGCCGGTACGGAGGGGAGGGGCGCCGGAGGCTGCACGGGCCTGGTTGAACCGTTCGAGCGCGCGACGCATCTCCAGGGCGGCATGGCAGGCGGCAGCGGCATGGGTTCCGCCGGTGCGGTCAGGATGGAAAACGGCCATGACCGCATCCCCGATGAACTTGTCGATCGCGCCCCCATGGCTGTGCACGGCCTCCTCCATCGCCGCGTAGTAGCCGTTCAGCAGATCGACGGTGCCGGTCGGACCGAGCCCCTCGGAAAGGCGGGTGAACTCCCGGATATGGGAAAAGAGGATCGTGAGGTTGACGCGGCGGCCGGCTTCCTCGCCGGTCTTGGCCGCATCGGCCGCGAGCTCCGAGACGAATCTGCGCAGGCGGTTGCGTTCACGCAGGCCCCGGCTCATCCGGGTGATTTCGTCACCGATCACCCCGAGCTCGTCGGCCGACCGGATGCTGACGGCAAGTCCCAGTTCGCCCTGGCCGAGTCGTTTCACGGCCGTGATAAGCGCGTCGAGCGGGCGTTCGAACAGGCGGCTCAGGAAGTAGGTCGTGAGGCACAGCAGGGTCAGGGTGTAGGCGGACAGAAGCCAGAACAGGAACTGGAGCGCGTTTCCGGCGAGGGCCCCGCGGGGTGTCGCGAAGCCGACGGCAATGAACGGGCTGTTGGTGAACAGCCGGGCGGCTTCGATGCTGCCATCCCGGAGGGAGACGGCACCCGTCCAGCCGTTTTCGAAGGCGCGGCGGGCGAGGGAGGAAAGAACCGTGTCGGAGCGGGCGGTTTCCGGCCAGCAGATGTTCTGCTGCAGGGTCGGGACGATGCCCTTGTCGATCTGATACAGCGCCAGGCGGGTCTCGTATTCGCCATCCATTTCGCGGAACGCAGCCGGAGAGCGGCCAAACAGCAGATCGAACGAGGCCGCCGCCTCCTGCTCGGGCCGGCCCAGCAGCATGATCAGCGAATCCTCGCGGGCGCGCGGGGTGTAGCGGTAGGGGAAGAGAATCTGGAACCGCTGCGTGCCGAGATCCGGCATGGCGGCATCCCAGGTCTTGCCCTCGGTCGTGACGAAATCGTTCATCGAGTCCTGGGTGATCGAGCGCAGAAACGCCAGGCCCGCGGTGGAGGGCGCCTGGGCTTTTGCGAGGCAATCGGCGCTCTCCGGGGGGACGTTGCCCCGAACCTTGAGCATGGCCACAGCCGTCGGGTGAAGGAACTGGGCCACCTTGCTCTTGCGAACGATGCCGTAGACCACCTCCCGGCCATCGAGAGACAACTGCAACACCCTGCCGCGGTTATCGATATAGTAGGCGAAATCATAAATGCCGATCCTGCCGAGGCGTTCTATTGCTTTTCGAATAGAATCTTCGTCAGGGCCGAGGGTGCGGGATATGTCATCCCGCATCTCGAACAGCCGCTTCTGGAACAGGGTCGAGCCGGTCTGGACGCTTTGCTCGAGACGCTCGAGATGCTGCCGGAGCTTGTTCATCCGTTCCTGGCGGCCGAGGATCTCGGAAAAACGGCCGTAGGACAGGGCTGCAAGCAGGAAGAGAACGAGCGGCAGGCCGACCGCGATGCTCAGGAGACCGACGAGTTTCGATCGCAGAGGGAGCGTCCCGAACGTGCCCGTGAAGCGGAGTTTCAACAGGAGCACGGCGCCCACGGCCCACAGGGCGAACACGATGATCCGGAGGAGCGATGCATACCGGCGCAGGGGGGAAACCAGTTCGCGTTTCGGGACTTCGGTCCGCAGCATCAGGACGCGTGCCGGATCGGTGCGGTTCGTGCGGGAGAACAGCCACGCCGGGGCGGTGGTCTCGATGGCCAGCCCTTCTCCGGCCGGTTGTCAGGAGTCGACGAGACTGGTGTAGCGACGTGGGCGCCATCGGGTCATCCGGAGGAGGCCCCTGGATCTGCCGAGGCGGCAGGCATCCCGGAGGGCTCGGCCACGGGAGATGTCCCGGTCGCGGAAAACGAGGAGACAGCCGCTCCGGATTGCGGCATCGGGGGCGTGGGAGTCGGCATCCAGATGGAGCGTGAAATACAGGATCTCCCCGTGGTGTTTGGTTGAAAAAAGCGCCATGGGGGCATCGGCGATGAATTCGGGGGGGAAAGGGAGCCCGAAATACTCGATCAGCAGCTTGGAAGTGGTTTTGGATGGCAGGATGCCGCCACGGCCCGGTTGGTCCCCAGCCAGCCGGCGGCGATGGCCCATCCCGGCAAGATCCTGAAGCCAGGCGGCTATGACGCGGGCCGGGGGGGGGCGGTTGGCCGGATCCCGGTCGGGAGAGGGGCGGATCGTCACGGCAGCCAGATCCGGGCCTGCGTGGAACATCCGGACCGGCGCGAAACCGGTAGCGGCTTTCCAGGCTGAAACGAAGGTGTCGGGGCTGTTCTGCCGGTCGAGCAGGGGGAACAGCTTCTTTTGATATCGCTCGATATACGACTCTGGGCGGAGGTCCCGGACGAAGAGAGGGACTTCTCGGATGAGCCGGCCGCGGAACTCGTGACGGAGCTGGGTCTCGTGATCGTCGACGAGATGCTGGAGAATGCCGATCAGCAGCAGCCCGGGAAGAAACAGCACCGAAACCCAGAAGGTCGCAAGGGCTGCGGGATTCAGGGGGCGGGGGGCGATGAGGTGGTGAGGGGTGGCTGGTGGCATCGGCGGAGACGGATCCTGACGCTCATGATACCACAGGAGGCCCCGCCGGATACGGCAGCGCCCGCCGGATATGGAGCCGGCGGGCGCGTTCGGAAGGTCCCGGGACGGTCACCAGTGGCGGGCGGACATCACCGGCCAGGTTTCACGCCACAGCGCGTCGACGACCAGATCGCCGTCGAGCCTGCGCAGAGGCATCAGATCCGCCTGACGAGGCCCTGACGAAGGGGCGCCGCCCATGACGGGGCGATGGTGGAGCGCCGCATCGGCGATCCGTCGATCGTCGGGCACGCCGACGGTTTCGACCTTGATCATGTTGGTGGCTCCGGCCACGCCGACCGGTACCCCGGCGACGAGCACCACGGTGTCGCCCTCACCGATCAGACCGGTGGCGGCCGCGATCCGGATCGACTCGACGTGCAGCTCTTCGAGGCTTCGGAAATGCGTCCCGAGAACGGCCCGCACGCCCCAGTTGAGCGAGAGCTGCCGGTGAACCCGCGCGTCCGGAACGACGGCGATGATGGGAATATCGGAGCGAAGCCGGGAAAGCGCCTGGGCGGTGTGGCCGGTTTCGCTGACCGTGATGATCGCCTTGGCGCCGACGTTGCAGGCCGTCGTAACAGCGGCCATCGTCACCGCGGCAGTCGTATCCTCGATCTTTTCGTTGCGGGCGGTGTAGGAGAAAAAGATCTTCCGATACTCGATCGCCGCCTCGGCCCGTTCGGCGATGCGTGCCATCGTCTCGACGCAGGTCACCGGATACCGGCCGACCGAGGTTTCGCCTGACAGCATCAGGGCCGAGGTGAAATCATAGATGGCGTTGGCGATGTCCGACACCTCGGCGCGGGTGGGCCGGGGGGACTCGATCATGGTGTGCAGCATCTGGGTCGCGGTGATGACGGGCTTGCCGGCCATGTAGCAGCGACGGATGATATCCTTCTGGGCGATCGGGACGTCCTCCGGGTGGAGTTCGACGCCGAGATCCCCGCGGGCGACCATGATGCCGTCCGCCGCTTCCAGGATCTCCGGAAAATGGTCGAGGCCGGCATGGTTCTCGATCTTCGCGATGACCTTGATCGCCGGGGCGCCCGCGGCCCGGAGAACCTCGCGCACGGCATCGATCGTGGCGGCATCCTGGGTGAAGGAGACGGCGACGTAGTCGAATTCCTGCTGGGCCGCGAACTCGAGATCCCCGATGTCGTGCGGGGTCGGGTTCTGCAGGTCCAGACGTCTGCCGGGCACGTTGACGCCGCGACGGCCGCGCATCCGGCCGCCGGTCACGACGCGGCAGGTGATCTCGGTGTCCGAGACGACATCCGTCACCTCGAGCTGAATCAGGCCGTCATCGAGGAGGATCGAGGTGCCGGGCACCACTTCGGAGGGAAGCGACGGGTGGGAGACCGGCATCAGTCGCGAACTGCCGATGACGGGGCGGGTCGTGAGGGTGATCGTGGAGCCTGTCTCGAGGGTGACGCTCCCTCCCTCGACTTCCCCGGTGCGGATCTCGGGACCGCGGGTATCGAGCATCATCGCGACAGGGACACCGAGCCGTGCGCGGACGTTTTTGAGCGCTTCGATCCGCCTGCCATGCTCGTGGTGATCGCCATGGGAAAAGTTCAGCCGGGCGACGTTCATGCCTGCATGGATCAATTGTTCGAGAACGGGTTCGGTTTCGGCAGACGGGCCAAGGGTGACGAGAATCTTCGTCTTGCGCATGGATTCACCTTTCGAGTGCATGATTTGAACAGAACCGGAGGGTGAATCCCCCTATTGCATTTCCCGTGCCATGATGCGAAATGTGAGACGGGAAGGGGATCGCCGCCACCTCCTGCGGGCACCGTGCTCCGAAATTGCACACGCGGTTGCGCAGCCCTGATGCACGCGCGGAAAATAAACGAGGCGCAGGGAGCGGTTCCCCTGCGCCTCGCGGAGCGATTCGCGTCTTATTCGAAGCCCATCACGGGAACGATGTATTTGCGCACGATTTCCTGGCCATCCTTGGTCAAGACGAAATCGAGGAACTTCACGACGTCCGGATCCTCGGGCTTGTTATTGTATATCAGGACATATGGACGGGCGAGGGGATATTCCCCCTTGTTGAGGGCGTCGCGCGAGGGCTGAACGCCGTCGATGGCGATGAAACGGGCCGTCTTGTCGTCGAAGGCGAGGGAGGCGAAGGTGATCGTGTGGGGCGTCGAGGCGACGTGCGTCACGCATTCCCTGATGCCGGGCAGGGTCAACGTCGGGGTTGCCGGCGGCTGGCCGCCGAGGATGAGTTCACAGAACTGGCGGGCGGTGCCCCCCTCCGTGGCCTGTTCCTTCAGGACCGTGACGATCGGGGCGTCCTCCCCTCCGACCTCTTTCCAGTTCTTTGCCTGGCCGGTGAAGATGCGGTTGAGTTGTTCCGACGTGAGGGAGGTGAGAGGATTGTCCTTGTGCACATACACGACGACGGCGTCATATCCGATGACCCGGTTGCCGGGCTCGGTCTTCATTTCGTCGGCGGTCAGCAGGCGGGACAGGCCGCCGATCTTGGTGCGGCCTTCCTTCAGGGCCTGGTAGCCCTGGGCAGAGCTGTTCGAGGTGATGTTCATGAATCCGATGCCGCTTTTCGCCTCGAAGCCCTTGGCGAGTTCCGGGAGGAGCGAGTCGCCGATCGAGGAGGAGCCTTCGTAGGACAACTGGGCGAGCGCGGGAACCGACAGAGTCAGGCAGAGAACCAGCGGCGCAATCAGCCGGAACATACGATGCAACATGAATCCTTCTCCTTGGGGAATCTGTTGCCCCATTCATACCACGCCGCCGCCGCCGTGTAAACCGCAGCCATCGGCTGGAACGCCCCCGGGTGGAAATCGGTGACACCGAAGGGTGGATGCTGTATAGTATCCGGAAAGATGTGCTGTGGGACGGTCCGACACCTTTAGACGAGAGTGATCCATGAGTGAGACCATCGTTCATCCCGAGCGGCAGGATAGCCTGGCTTCCCAACAGAAGGGGGCTCAGGACGAACGTTGCGCCGATAAAGTCGCGTTGTTCGCCGGGGGTGTGGCTCACCACCTTAATAATATATTGACAGGAATATATGGCGGGCTTTCTCTTGCCTCCTCGTCTCTCGGCCAGCCCGAACTTCTCGCCAGATATCTCGATTCGGTCCAGAAGGCGGCTGCGAAGGCCCAGGAGCTGACGACCCAGCTCGCCCTGCTCGCCCGGCGCGACAGACCCGTTCTCCGGCCGGTTCCCCCGGAACGGTATCTCCCCGAAACCGTCACCCAGGCGGTCGAAGGCGTCGCCGGCGTCCGTCTCGGATTCCGGATCGATGCGGGGCTGCCTTCCATCGGCATCGATATGGTCCAGTTCCAGCAGGCCTTGCGCCATCTCGTGCGCAATGCCCTCCAGGCGATGCCCCACGGCGGCTCCCTGGACATCTCCGCCGGATTCGTCCGGTCGCCCGATTCGGCCTGGGGAACACTGGACGAGGCCTCCCGGCACGGGTGGGTCGAAATCTGCCTGCAGGATTCCGGCACGGGTATTCCCCGCGAGCTGATCGAGAGGGTGTTCGAACCGCATGTCTCGACCCGCACGCACGGAACCGGTCTCGGCCTGCCCGTCTGTCGTGCCATCATCCACCGCCATGGCGGCCGGATCCGGATCGAGTCCGCCCCTGAAACGGGAACGCTCGTCCGCATCCTCGTGCCGGCCTGTTCCGCCGATACCGGCTGCCTGCCCATGACGAGCGGCGCCGTCATCGGGAACGTGCTTGTCGTGTTCGGCGACGTCATCCGTGGCGACATGCTCACCGACCGGCTCGTCCGTCTCGGTCTGAACGTCGTCAAGGTGCGTACCGGCGAAGAAGCGCTCGAGTGCAGCAGGAGACACCGCGAACAGAATGCGCCGTTTGCGGCGGCGTTCATCGATGAAGCCCTTCTCGAGGGGCCGGCCCGGGAAATGTTCGAGTCCGCGATGAGGGCCGTCGATCCGAAGATCAGTCTCCTGACGATCGCCGGAAATCGCGAAACTGCCGGGGAATCCGAGCGCCTGCTCGTATTTCCCGGGGATTTCGGACCGATTCAGAAGGCGGTTATCGCCGCCCTGACGCCGATCTCAGACTGACCGCTCGGGCTGGCTTCCCACGAAACAGCCATTGGGCAGCATCGTGCCTTCCGGGAGTTTTTCCTGTGTGGATTCGCGTTCCCGGATCTTGCAGCGGCACGCGAGAGGGCCGCGGCAGTACAGATTCACCAGAGCATGGCAGGCGAGATCCTCGGAATGCTGGAACCGATGATAGAAGGAACAACCGCCGGTCAATGCGCACAATGACATCAATGATACCTCTCGATAACGCATTTTGCTGTTTTTCGTGGGAATCGTTCGCCTGTGTTGCGATGGATTCCATAACAAGTATACCTTGAACTACATCGAAAGGTCGAGAGGGAAAAATCAATTTTGTAAAGAACCCTCAAGACGCGCGGCAGGCTTGCACGGAACGCGTTTTCCCCTTGATCGGGGGAAGGTCGAGAGCGGTCAGACGGTGGCTCAGCGGATCATCGGCCTGCGCGAGAAGGTTCTGAAGTCCTGCCTCCAGGACGATGCCTCCAAAGGCCCCATCGGCCGTGGGGCGGATCACGCCGGTCCGGTCGAGGCGGATCGCGATGTCGCCGAGCCGGGAAGCCAGGTTCACGGTGTCGCCGATGACCGTATACTCGAGGCGCACGTCCGGCGTGCCCATGATGCCGGCAAGAACCGGGCCTTCGACGATGCCGATCCCGAGGGGAAGACCGAAGCCGGTGTCGGACTGCCGCAGGCGGTCCTGCATGGCAAGAGCCGTGAGCAGTGCTGCACGGGAAGCCTCCGTGCGGCCGCCTAGCCGGTCGGGGAAGAAGACGGCGAGGATTTTTTCCCCGATGAACTTGTCGATGTCGCCGCCATGATCCCGAACCGCCTGGGACATCGTTTCGAGATACCGGTTCAGCCGGGGGATGAGCAGGACCGGATCGGTTCCGGCAAGCTCCCGTTTGAAATTCCCCAGGCCGGCGAACAGGACGACGGCCCGGGTCAGTTCCCCGCGCCGCGCGGCCTCTTCCCTGCCGGCATCCCGGGCGGCGTTGCGGACGGATTCGGAGACGAACCTGCTCAGAAGCCGGCCTTCTTCCACACCCTGGGCCATGGCGTTGAAGGCTGCGGCGAGATCGCCGAACTCGCCGCCGCGGTCGACGGGCAGCCGGACCGAGTAGTCCTGCCGCATGATTGCGCCCGATGCCCGCGACAGGGCGGTCAGGGGCCGGAGGAAGCGGGCGGCGATATGGCGGGCCAGGAGGACCGACAGGAGCAGGGCGAGGAGGAGAAGGAGCCGGTTGTGCTGCCACTCGGCTGCGGAAACGGCCTTCTCCCGGCCCGTCAGGTGCCTCGTGAAGAGGAGTTTGTCCGTCATGCGGGCCGGGGAGGTTGTCATGACGAGCTGCTCGTCAGGCCCCGAACCCACCCGGAGCGCCGGGGAGAGGGCGGTCCGGTTCGCGATCGTCGTGAGGTTCATCAGGACGGGCGGAACGAGGTCGGCGATCCCTTTTCCCTCGATCTCGCCGTCCTCGTGAGCGTAGGCATAATACGGGGGGGCCGAGAAGAACATCGGCTCGACGCGATCGGAAAAGCAGAGGGGAGTCGAACCGGTGCCGGAGCTGCGGAGAGCCTGCGCATCGAGAGAGACGGGTTTGAAGTTCCCTTCGAAGACCCAGCGCAGGTTCCCCTCGTGCCGGAGGGCGATGCGCAACAGGATGTCGGCGGTGTTGAACAGGGCGATATTCGACAGGTCCGTGTGGGCGACGAGGAAGCGGCTGAGAACGTCGGCAGGGGTCGCGGCGATGAACAGTTGCTGCAGTTCTTCGATCCCGGAACCGATGATGAGATCCTTGCCGATATCCCCGGCGCGGCGCCGGCCCGGGAGGTTCGTCGCTGGGGCGAGAGAGGTCAGGACGCGTGCGGCGGCGAACCGCATCAGGTCGGTCAGGATCTTGATGCTGCCCAGGTTTCTGGCCCCGAGATGGCCGAGGAAGAAGTTGTCGGTGCCCACGATCATCGGGTTCGAGCAGAGCAGCCCCCAGCGAGCCAGCCGCGCGGATTCGCGCTTGAGGAGTGGGCTGGATGTCTCGTGGCTCGAAGGCCGTCGCTGCCGTTCGAGAGCGATGAGTTCCTGATGGAACGGCGTGCGGTGGAGAAGCCGGTCGGCGACGCCGACGGCCCAGGCGTGAACGAACTCGCGATGGCGGTCGGTGGTATCGAGGTGGCTCCGCAGGGCGGTGAGATTGGCGGTGAACTGCCTCAGGCGATGTTCCTCACGGGTCCGTTCGAGCGTCAGGATGGCCAGGAAGAGCATCGGCAGGATCACGAAGACGAATGCCCCGGTCAGCTGCCGATGGAGTCCGGGCAGACGGAATCCGGCGGCGGCGCGGCGAACGGCGTGGAGGAGGAAAAGGCCGATGAGAAGCCAGAGAGCGAGGGCGATCCAGTGGAAGGAGAGGCGTGATGGCAGCCGTATCGTCGGAGGAACGGTGCGGCGGGCGGCGACCAGGCGGAAGGCGCGGTCATACACGACGGAGCCTTCGAGGAGCTCCCAGCCGGGAACGGGCCTGCCTGGCTGACGCAGCGCTTCCCCGAGTCCGGGGTGGGTCGTGAAGGCCGGGTGGATCCTGCCGGGGATGACGGCATCCGTGGGAAGGACGGCCAGGGCACATCCCCTTCTGGAAAGATACCGTATGATATTGTCGATGCCTGCGGCGTGGTCGATGGCCTGGGGCGGACAGGTCATGAACAGCGCTCCGGATAGGCGGGGGCCGAAAACGTCGGTGCGTCGGAACGCCGCCTCGACGGCCCGGGCTCCGGTCGGGCAGGGGCCGGAAGGATCCCGGCCGAGGAGGGGGAACCAGGTGTAGAGGAGCTCCCGCTGCCGGACGGGGAGTTTCAGAAAGGCGCCGAAGCCCTCTCGGAGAGAGCCCCAGAGGTTTGTCTGGGAGAGCGCATTGCGCATCCATTTCGTGTCGTGGCCGGGACGGGTGGGGTAGGAGAAGCCCTGGAGATTGCTTCGGAAGAGCTGGTAGACGTCGCCCCAGTCGCGAGGCGGGAGCAGCCGCGAAGTGCCGAAGGTGGTGACGGCGGGAAGGTCAAACTTCTCCCTGCCGCTGCGGGTGAGAACCACGTGAAGGTCGGGGAGCAGGCGGCGGAGGCTGACGATGCGCTTTTCGATGCGGCGTCTCTGCGAGGGGACGGACGCATCGAGAGAGAGGACCGGGGTCAGGTGCTGCTGGATCAGAAGATGGGTGATGGATTGGGGATCGCTCATCTGCTCGGCGAGTTGCAAGTCCTGGCGGAGCTGGATGCCGGTCGTCGTGGCGACAGCGAGGCGGGTGGAACGGTCCAGATCCCGTGATGACGCGAAGAGGAGAAACAGCGGGGCCAGCCACAGGAGGAGGCAGACGACGGCCCAGCCGGGAGAGCGGGAGAAGCCGGTTGCGGTTCCCGTCGCGGGAAGGTCGGGAACGGCGGGGGTGGCCGGCTTCCCGGAGGGCGAGGGCGTCGGCGCGGATTCCCGGTCAGGGGCGGGGTGAGGTCCCGGGGTGATGGCTGTCGCGACAAGCTCCCAGGCGGGGTCGGCTTCGGCATCCGGGAGCGGCTCGAAACGGAACGCTTCGCCGGCGGAACGTCGGACCTGGTCGGAGGCGATGACGAGGGTGTGGCGGCCGGCCTTCGATCGCGCCTCGAGATCGGAGGCGTGCTTGAGAGGTTCACCCAGAACAGTGAAGTCGAGACGGACCTGGGGATCGCCGAGAATGCCCGTCACCACCTCCCCTTGATCAATACCGATGCCTATACTATACGTGAATGCGCCCCGTTCCGCCCGTTCGGACTGGAGGCGGCGGTGAGCCTCCATCATCTCGGCTCCCGCGGTCAGGGCCCGCCGGGAGGGAAGATCGCCATCCCGGGGGAGGAATACGGCCTGGATTGCGTCGCCGATGAACCGGTCGATCGTTCCGCCATGCCGCTGGATGATCGTGGTCATGACGGCGAGGTGGCGGTTGAGCAGGGCGAAGATCTCGGCGGGCGGGTGGGATTCGCTCATGGTTGTGAAACTGCGGATATCCGTGACGAGGAGGGCGGCAGAGGTGCGGCCGGGCCGATCACGGTCGTCGAGATTGCCGCGTGAGACGACGTCGAGCACCTGGGAGGAGACGAACCGGCTCATCGCGCGCCGTTCTCGCAGCCATTCGATCATCCTATCGAGCGTCGTGCCGGCATCCCCCAGCTCGTCGGCACGGTCGAGCGCGACGCGGGTTTCCAGATCGTCCGCCGCCACGCGCTTCAAGGCGGCCGCCATCCGTCGCACGGGATCGGCCAGCCAGCGGGAGAGGAGGAGGCCCGCGCCGAAGACGAGCAGAAGGCCGCAGCCGAAGGTCGCGAGGGAACGGATCAGATCGTCCCACAGCGTGCGTTCGAGGGGGGCGAGCGGGGCGGCCGCGCAAAGGAGGAGGCCGGGCATCGCCCTTCCCTGGAGCTGGACGATTTCGTGGTTCGAGGTGGACGAGCCGGGAAGGTTGCGCACGGCCATCGACAGTTCGCCGAGCTGTTCCGGTGTCGCGGCGGCGGCTTCCAGGCGGATGCCGTCGGGGGACGGGCGATAGGCCCCGAAGCCGAGCCCGGGAAAGTCTGCCTGGAGGCGGGCGAGGGACTGCGCGAGGTAGTTCCGGTAAATCCGGTCCTGGGACCAGAGGACGAACACGATATACCTGGCGCCGCCGCGGTGATAGATCAGGTCGTGATACCGGAGGGTGTGGCGGTTGCCGAGCCGGTAGATATACCCCGCGTCGGGTGGGCCGAGGAAGTTGTCGTTTTTCGCGAGGATGCCCAGTTTGCCCATCTCGGCCGCGGAAGAGGAGCGGGTGCGGAGGGCGGGGGTTTCGCGGGCGAGGTCGGGGGCGATGCGGGAGAGGGTTTCGATCGCGAGAACCTCTTGGTACCAGCGCAGTTGGTGTGCGGTTTCGGGATTGATGGCCGGTGAAACGCGGGAAAGGCTGAAACCGCCGTGGCCGAAGGCGAAGATGCCGATCAGCTCCATGCCTGCCGAGGCGCACCGCTCCTCGAAGCGATCGAACAGCCGCTCGCAGGCTGTCGGATCGCTGACTGCACGGTCGAGAGCCGTGGGAAGGGAGGGATCGTGGACGCCGGCGCGGCACGCCTGGACGAACCGCTGCGTGATTGCCTCGCTTCCGGTGTCGATCCGCTCGAGATGTCGCTGAAGGGTGGCTCGGAGCTCATCCCGGCGGTTTACCGACTGGTCGGCCGTGAGCCGCTCCTGGGAGGCGATCAGCAGGGCCGCGGGGATCGAAGCGATGGCGGCGAGCCAGAGCAGGAGTTCGGTGCGGACCCCGGGGGAGGGGGGAGGGCGGCCGCAGGCGGCACGGGCTGCGAACACGAGGAGGAGCAGGAGGAGGGCAAGGCTGCCGGAACGGGCGAGGCGGGTGGTGATCGAAGGAGGAACGGCCGGGACGGGCGAGCAGATGATCCCGGCGAGGTGCGAGAGCGGGGGCAGCGGAAGGGGGAACAGCCGGTGGCCGCCGGTGGTGTGTGGCCGATCGAGAGCGGACAGATCGATTTCCCCGAGGGAGGATCGCGAGGGGCGGATGCGCAGGTTGCGGCCGAGGGCCCGGAGCGCGCGGGGCACCCCGTTGGTGCGGGCCAGAATTTCGGGGATGAGGAGTCGGCGCCGCGTGCGGCGGCCGGGCGCGGGTAAATCTATGGCGGAAGGTATATAACGCGGGGAGGGGGAGATCGTGCGCCAGTGGCGAAGAGCGAGTTCGATACCGGTGCGGGCGAAGGCGTGGCCGAGGGGCCAGAAGAGGAACACGGCGCCGGCGGGTTTGCCGGGCGCATCCGGCAGGGAGTCCCACACGACGAGGCCGGCCTGCCGCTGGAAGGTGACGTGGAACGCCCTTCCGCGCCAGTTGCGGGTGAAGAGTTCGGGGGGAACCCCTTCGCCGAAGGTGGCCTTGAGGCGGCTCGAACGGGCTTCCCCGGAGACGTGGCTGCTCGTTCCGTGGCCTTCGAGGGTGAGTTCCCGCAGCAGGTTGCGGAAGAACACGCGGAAATCCGACCGCAGATGCGTGCCTTCGAGAAGCCGGAACGCATCGGCAGGAGTGTCGATGGCCCCTTCGGCCGCCCAGGCCTGCAGATGGGCGATTCCCTGGCTGCGCAGACGGGCGACCATGCCGGAAAGGGCCGCCCCTTCCGCCGGGCGGCGGCCGGGGCCGTTGAGGGCCGCACGGATCCGGCGCATCGACTCTTCGAGCCAGAATTCCGGGGTCGAGCGCTCGCGGAACCGCTCGGCCAGTGTCTCTGCATCGGTGAGCCAGGCTCGGTGCTCGGCCTCGGAGGCGAGACGGTCGATGCCTGCCGACTCCCGATGCAGCAGATACAGGGGGAAAGCGAGGATCAGAAACGGCAGCAGAGCGGCCATCCAGCCGCTTCCCAGGCGTTTCGATCGATCTTCTTTCATGATGGCTCTCGATGGGATATGGTAGCCGAGATGCTTCCGGGCGGCAACGGCAGGGATAATATATGAGTAAAAATAGTGAGTTCCGCCCTTGACGGGCATGCGGGAAGGCGGTATAACATCCCGCATTTACAGGCGGCCCCGCGGCTGACCGGCAGAAAAGGCGAATCTCGCTATGACGTTGCTCGCTCTTGCATGGGTGTGTTTCGGTTTCAGTTTCCTGACCGGTCTGTTTGGTCACGACATCGCCGTGCGGTGGCGCAGAATCGGCTGCCACGCGGCCTCGGTCGGTTCGGGCCTGGTGCTTGTCCTGGGCAGTCTCGGCCTTGCGGGGCACGAGTGGCGCGTCGCCTGGGATGGCCTCGCCGTTCTTGGGCCGGTGACCGTGGCCCTCGACCGTATTTCTGGCCTCTTCCTGACGATGCTTGGCGGGGTCGGTCTTTCGGCGTCGGTGTTCGCCGACGGGTATCTCGAGCATCTCGAGAAACGGTGGAATTTCCACTGGATGCCGATGTGCCAGGCCGTCTTCCTCGCCTCGATGGCCGGCGTGTTCGTCGCCGACTCCGTGCCGACGTTCCTCTTTTTCTGGGAACTGATGGCGCTCAGCTCGTTCGGCCTCGTCATGCTCGATTCGCTGACCGAGAGCCGCCGCCGCACCGGGTTCATGTATCTGGCCATGACCCACGTGGCGGCCGCCTTCCTCACTCTCGCGCTGGCGTGGCCCTGCGCCCATGCCGGCAGCGGCTGGTCCTTCACCGACTGGACGGCCGGATTTGCCGGGCTGGGCGGCTGGCAGCGCATGGTCGTGGTGGTCTGTCTGCTCATCGGGTTCGGAACGAAAGCCGGGATGATGCCGCTTCACATCTGGCTGCCGCGCGCCCACCCGCAGGCGCCGTCCCATGTTTCGGCCCTGATGTCGGGAGTCATGGTCAAGACCGGCATCTACGGATTGTTCCGCTTCCTGGCCGTCTCGGGCGTGGTTCTCGGGGCGGAGTGGGGGTGGGTCATTCTCGCCATCGCCGCCGTCTCGATGCTGCTCGGCGTTCTCTACGCCTGCAACGAGCATCACCTCAAGACGCTGCTGGCCTACTCGAGCATCGAGAACGTCGGCATCATCCTGCTCGGTCTCGCGATGGGGCTGCTGCTCAGGGGCTGGGGCCGGGAGGTCGATGCCGCCATCGCCTTTTCCGCCGGCCTGTTCCATGCCTTCAACCACGCTTTCTTCAAGGGGCTGCTGTTCATGGCCGCCGGCGGCGTCCAGGCCACGACGCATCACGGCAACATGGACGAACTGGGCGGCATGGCGCGCACGATTCCCGGCATCTCGATGCTCTTTTTCATCGGGGCCATGGCGATCTCCTGCCTGCCGCCCCTGAACGGATTCGCCGGGGAATGGATGATCTATTTCAGCGTCCTGAGCGGATTCCGTCTCCCCGGCATCGCGGCCAAAATCATCCTGCCTCTGGTCGCCGCAGGCCTGGCACTCGCGGGCGCCCTCGCCGCCGGCTGTTTCGTGAAGGCGTTCGGCTCGATCTTCCTCGGGAAACCCCGCTCCGAAGCCGCTGCGCATCCTCCGGCTCCCGGCATGAAACGCATGATCGCCGGCATGATTCCCTCGGCCGCTGCCTGCATCGTGTTCGGGGTGTTTCCCGACACGATTCTCGAGCCGCTGAAGAAGGCGTTCGTCGCCTCGAGAAGCCTGCCGCCAGCCATTCAGCCCCTTGGCTGGCCCGGCATGGAAGGGCAGGGGGTGCAGCCGATGCTGGTTCTGAGCTGTCTTGCGGCCGGCGTCGCTCTCGCCTGGTGGATTCTCGGCCGCCGCGGTCGCGCTCCGGCCGCCGCCGTCGTCGAATCCTGGAACTGCGGCACCCCGCTCACCCCCCGCATGGCCTACA
>JAKQOH010000214.1 GCA_029565415.1 Candidatus Rifleibacteriota bacterium
GCTCCTGCCAGGCGTTGCCCAGGCGCTCATAGGAGCGGATGATCCGATGCCGGTCAGCGAGGTTTCTGCGGAGATACTCGGAGGTATGGAGAAGCCACCTGGCGTGAAACAAGCTGAACATCAGCGCCAGGAGGAACATGACCGTACCCAGTCCGATCAGAAGCGTTCGGACGGAAACCCTAGCCCGTTGCGGGTCGGGGCTCATGCAATACCTCTCGTTTCGACAGAAGATCTTTTATTCTCTGTGAACGATCTTCCGGTATCTCTCTTTTTATTCTACCACACGGGGCTGAAGAACTGAAATCTCAGCCGCCGGTCTCCGGGCGAGCACTTACTCTGGAACAGGAGCGGTGCCGGACGCGTCGGAGAGGGCGCCAAGGATCTCTCCGATCTGGCTGTGGAGCTCGATGGCTTCTTCGATTCGGCCCTCGCCGGCTGCTTTGGCGAGTTTTTCGGCAAGCTCCTTGACGAGCTGGGGACTGGCTTCGAGGGCCAGAGCCGCCTCGAACTCGATCGAGGGGAGGCCGCGGAAGTTTTCGGGGGTGAAGGTGCGGATTTTTCCGGAATCGGCCGGCGCGCCCTGCGGCGGCTCATCACGCAGCACGAGCATCGGCACGCCCGGGGGAACGTTCGCGACGGCCTGGAACTCGGTTTCCTCCTTGAGGCGGATGCGCATCGAAACCGTACCCGAGGCGGGGGGCGTCAGAGCGGTGATCTGATCGATATCCTCATACCGGACCAGCGAAGGGGCGGCATCGCCCGATCTGGTGACGCTCAGGCCTTCGGGCTCGCACCAGGAGCCGCCGGTGAGGAAGCCGTCGATGCGTGGTGCACCGCTGGCCAGCTCATAGCTGACCGGGACTTCGATCTGGGCGAAGAGGTCGCAGGGAAACGCGAATGACGCGGCCGTCATGCCGAACGCCAGTGCCAGGAGCCGTGGGCGGGTGATCATACGATGTTCCTCCGTCGGTGATGGGGCGGGGAGGGGGAACGCATACCTCCCCGGTGGATGGTATGGTAAACTACACGCGTTCGTTCGGACAATGCCGTCAGAGAGGGAGATGAAACGATGAGCCGATGGATGTGGCGATGCGCCCTGGCGCTGCTGGTTTCGGGCCTGGCCCTGATCGGAGCGGAGGCCGTGCAGGCCCTGCCCGTGGCCGATCCGACGCAGATCGAGGTAGTGGGTCTGGTGAGCCGGGGCGAAGACGGCGCAGCCTGGCTGAAATGGGGTGGGCAGAAGATGCTGGTGACCCCGGGATATATGATCGGCCGGGATCTGCGGGTGACGGCAATCCGCAATGACAGCGTGGTGTTGTACCGGCCCGATGCGCGCCAGTATTTCACCCTTGCACCGAAGCTTCCGCTGATCCCGGGCAAAGACCGGATGGATGTGATCTGGAGCGGGCCGCTTCCGCTCTGGAATACGATCCGCATGGTTGCCCTGGCCTACGGGAAGGAGTACGTGTGCCATTGGCAGACGACGATGGAGGCGATGCCACAGGCGCGGGCCTACGATATGAATGCGATGCTCGAGCGGGTCGTCAGCCCGCATCACCGGTATCACGGGGTCGATGGCGTGATTTTCGTGGCGCCGGTGAACGTGTTCGGAACGAGCTGGCAGTGGTTTCTGAAGCGGCTGCGGGGGTATGATTCGGCCGTTCTGGCGCGCTGGTTCCCGGCTCTGTCGGCGAAGGGCACGATCATCAGCGACGGGCGCGACGTGGCGCGGGCTCTCGAGACGATCAGCCGGGCGACGAAGGTACCGATCACCTGGCAGGGCGGCCAGAAGGCGCCGCTGTACTGTTCCCTGAAAGACAGGCCGTGGTATGAAATTCTCGAATATATCATCGTCTATAACGGCTTCGGCATCGTGCCCTCGCAGCAGGGGCTGACGATCACGGCGGGAGTCCGGTGAGATGACCCGGTCCGCACGGCCCTGTCCGCATGCCGGGATGCGTCGTCACGGTCTTGCCCTCGTGGTTCTGTGCGGAGCGTGGGGGCTTCTTGCAGGCGCCAGCCTGCCGGAATCTGCGGCGGGAGCCGAACTGGCGGCTTCGGTCGTTTCGGGCGCCGCCCAGCCGAGCCGGCTGGCCATTCTCGAGCAGTGGCGCGGGGAGGGGACGGGGTACCGGGAGCGGCCGAGTTTTTTCCTGATCCGGAGTCTGCCTGAGCTTCAGGTGTTCTGGGAAAAGCACCAATCCGGAGAGCCGGTTCCGAACGTCGATTTCGGGAAACGGATGCTGTTCGTCTGGGTGCCCGGGCCCGGTCTGTGCGGATACCGGGTGATGCGTGCGGCTGACATGCAGCGGACGGGCCGGCGCTGGCGGCTGGAGCTCGAGATCGAACGATCCGACTCACTGGGAGCGGGCCGGTGGCGAACCCCCTGGCTGATCGCGTTGTTGCCCCGGGTGGACGGGGATATCGAGGTCGTGCGGACGGGGGAGTTGTCTCACGGGGAAGCCCGGTTCATGCCGCTCGCGACGATCTGGGACATGCAGCGCGAGCGGGACCAGCCTGCCACGGCGGCCCTTCCCGGGGTTTCGAAATCGGAGGAGGCGAGTGCCGCCCCCGACACATCCTGGGGAGAGAACCCCTTCGGCGAGGGGCCGAAGACGCCTCAGGGGAGAACTGTTTCGGAGGAGATCGTCGTGAAGCACGATCCGAAGGTCGCGGCGGATGCCCGGGCCGCATCACGGACCACGCCTGCCCGCGCCGACGCTACCACGGCGGATTCCGCCGGCACCGGCAGGGAACCGGCCCCTGCTGCTGCGGCCGCCGAGCCGGCCCCTGCGGCAGGCGGCCAGCCCGCGGCGACGGCGGCGAAAGAACCGCCCCCGAAAACGGCCAGCGAAGAGGCCGATCCGTTCGGGGATGCCTTCAACCTGGATTTCTGAGTTCCATATATATCATAGAGAATATTGGAGACCGCGATGATCCACGCCTATATCGGGGACGGCAAGGGAAAATCCACGGCGGCTCTCGGACTGCTGATCCGGGCCTTCGGGGCGGGCATGCGCGTGGGGATGGTGTATTTCGACAAGGGGAACAAGACATACTCGCACCATGAGCTTGCCGTGCTCGACCGGATCGGGGTGAGCTACTGGGTCACGGGGCTGGAGCGGATGCAGCCGGATGGCCGGTTCCGTTTCGGAACGACGGAGGAGGACCGGGTCGAGGCGGCTCGAGGGCTCGGCATCGCCCGCGAGGCGATCGTTTCAGGCGAATACGATCTGCTGGTGCTCGACGAGATCGTGACGGCCGCGAGCTTCGGCCTCCTGCCGCCGTCGGCTCTCGACGAGCTTTGCCATCTCTGCAAGCCCGAACTGGAGCTGGTTCTGACCGGCCGCTGCTCGGACGAGGCGATGCTGGGCAACGCCGATCTGATTTCGCGGATCACGAAAGTCAGGCATTATTTCGATGCCGGCGCAAAGGCCCGTCCCGGAATCGAATACTGACCCCGGGTTCACTCCCGGCCGTAGCTGATCTCGTCGGGGAGCTCGTTCACGTCGTCCGCCCGGCGCGGGAAATACTTCTCGAGCATGGCTCCGGCCGTCCGGACGCCGGCCGTGAGACCGGCAACGAAGTCTCCGCGACGGAACTGGGCCAGCACGGTGTCGCGGATCGTGTTCCAGAACTGTTCCGGGACGACCTCGTTGATTCCCTCGTCGCCGAGGACCGCGAACAGGCGGCTTTCCGTGGCGAGGTAGAACAGGATGCCGTTCCGCTCGGCGGTCTGGTCCATGCCCAGTTCGGCGAACACTTCACGAACGCGGGCGTCGGCGTCGGTGCAGGTGTGTTCGACGTGGATGCGGATCTCGCCCGAGGTGCGTCGTTCCGCATCCTGGATCGCCTGGATGAGCCGCTTGGAGTCTTCTTCCGAAAAGAAGGGGGGATGCTCGTTCGTCATTGCGTCGTTGCCTCGCTGCTCAGGAAGCCCGGGATGTGGCGATGTTCTGGCGGAGTTTCACGATCGTGGACGGGGCGGAGTAGCCGGACACGGTCGCGTTGGGATAGACACGGCAGTTGGGGCCGAGAACGGTGCCGGGATTCGTGACGCTGTTGCAGCCGAGCATGCACCCGTCTCCGAGGATCGCGCCGAGTTTGCGCATGCCGGTTTTGCAGAAGCTTCCGGCGGCAAGGACTTTCACCTCGGTTCCGTCATTCTTCAGGTTCGACAGCTTGGTGCCGGCGCCCAGATTGACATGGCAGCCGAGAATCGAGTCTCCGACGTAGTTGAAATGGGGGGCTTTCGCGTGGGGAAGGAGGATCGAGCGGCCGAGTTCGCTGGCGTGGCCGACGACGGCGTGATCGCCGATGATCACGTGGCCGCGGATATAGGCCCCGTGCCTGATCTCGACGTTGTTCCCGATGATGGCGGGGCCGATGATCATCGCACCGGCCTGGACTTTTGTATTCTTTCCGATATAGATATCTTCGCCGCGCAGCCAGGCGCCGTCCTCGACGATGCCGAGCACCTGGGGCTGAACGCGTTTGGCGACGTATCCCTGCTGGATGCGCTTCAGGACGTCCCAGACATAGACGAGGTCTTCGAATCCCTCGAGGTGCTGCTGGAGCAGGTCGGGGCAGGGAAATCCTTCGAGGTTCTTGAAAAAGTCGGCAAAGGTGAGCATCCGGGGCCTCCTGGGGAGAAATGGCGGTTCGACGGGGGCATCATACTATGCGTTCCGGCCCACCGACAAGCCGAAGTGGGATTCCAGGCACGGAGCCTCCATCACCACGAGAAACAAAGACCGGTTTACCACGGAGACGCCGAGACACGGAGTTCTGGAGGGGTTTGGCGATCATACGAACTCATCCGCAGATGACGCAGATGGCGCAGATGAAGGAAGCTGAAATTCTCGTGATTCAGGAGGACGTTCCCGGGCGCCTTCGGGCTCTGGAAGGGGGACCGGCACCTTTCTGCGGGGCGGAACAGAGGCCGCGGAGGCCGCATGCGGCGCAGACATCGGGGTCGTTGCCGTGAGTGCAGAGGCCGGCGATGCCGAGATGGCAGAGGGCGAAATCGTATTTCACGGGATCGTCGGGGCAGAGCCGGCGCAGGGCTTCGGTGATCTCGAGCGTGGTTTTCCAGTCGTCGGTGGAGCGGCGGGTGAAGCCGAGATGACGGGCGATGCGGCTGATATGCCGGTCGAGCGGCATCAGCAGGGTCGCAGGGGAGACGTCGGGCCAGAGTCCGAGATCGACGCCGTCGTCGGGACGGATCATCCAGCGGGCAAACATCAGCCAGCGCTTGACCGCACCGCCGCGTGCCGGGTCCGGAAGCAGGTGAGCGAGGCCCCGGGAGACCGGCTCCGGGCCGTCGGCTTCGGCGGCGGCGAGGATATCCCGCTGGAGGGCGATCAGGCCGTCCTTCAGGGAACGGGTATCCTTCCATCCCCGGCGGAAGCTTTCCCAGAGGCCGCCGCGATCCGCGATCACACGGGCTCCGGCCCGGACCAGGCGGGCGATGTCGGAACCCGTGCTGAGACGGTAGCCGGGCCATGACCCCCGGAAGCGCCGTTTCCCGAGGGCCGTTTCGAGCAGCTTCCCACCGGCGCGGTCGAGGATCTCGCGCGTCACCCGGGTGAACAGTTCGAGGCGGCCGTACGCGAGCATGGCGGCGAGAAGGCCGACCAGCTCGATTTCGGGCCGTGGGGCGCCGTCAAGAAGAAGGCGGCGTGGAAACGATACGGGATCGAGCGTCGCCCTCTCGGCAGAGGGGTGCCCGTCCAGGATCGCTTCCAGCCGCCGCTTCAGTTCGGCTTCCCTTTGGGGGAAGCCTCTCATCAGTAGTGGAAGGAGCTGCCGCCCACGAACTCGCGCAGGATCGAGGTCGGGGGGACTTCCTTCGGATCGAGGGGCTTGAACAGGGAGAGCAGCCGCAGGATGCGCCGCGCTTCGCTGTAAGAGGGGCTTTCGGGGGAAATGTCGCCGAACAGGGGCTCGGCGATCGTCTTCAGCACCGAGAGTTCGTAGGGAATGGCCGAGTTGAACACCATGTCGGCTTTTTCCTGGAATGGGAAGATGTTGCGCTCCTCGCCGCGGCGCACCGACGGCCAGCGCTGGATCGTGTCCTCGGCCGCGTAGCTGCGGTATTTCTTGTCGCGCACGGTGCGGCGGATCAGGCGGGTGTCGGTGGTCGAGATGCGGTTGTAGTCATCGATGACGAGCTGTGTCAGGGCCGAGATGTAGATCTTGAACTTGGCCGAGGCGGGAACGGTCGTGGTCAGCTCGTCGTTGAGGCCGTGGATCCCCTCGATGATCAGGATCTGATCGTCGTTGATACGGAGGGGCGTCGTTTCCTTCTTGCGCGAGCCGGTTGCGAACTCGAACTTCGGAATCTGGATCTCACGGCCCTGGAGCACGGCCGCGAGGTGCTCGTGGATCAGCTCGAGATCGAGGGCGTGGATGTCTTCGAAGTCGAAGTTGCCGTCCTCGTCGCGCGGGGTCTGGTCACGGTTGAGGAAGTAGTTGTCGAGGGAGAGGGCGATCGGGCGCAGGCCGTTCACGCGAAGCTGGATGCAGAGGCGCTTGCTGAACGTCGTCTTGCCCGAGCTGGAGGGCCCGGCGATCAGGACGATGCGGGCCGTTTTCCGGCGGGTGATCTCGTCGGCGATCATGCCGATCTTCTTTTCGTGAAGGGCTTCGGCGACCTTGACGAAGTCGGACACCTGGCCGGTCTGGATCATGTGGTTGAGCCGGCCGACGTTGTTCGCCTCGAGGATCTTGCCCCACTCCTTGCTCTCGCGGTACACCTGGAAAATCTTGGGCTGATCGGCGATACCGGAGGCGACGACGGGGTTCTTGGGGTCGGGGAACAGGAGCACGAACCCATTGGAATACTGCTTCAGCTCGAACGTATTGAGATACCCGGTCGAAGGAACCATCGGGCCGTGATCGAGGTCGATATATTTCCAGCACGATACAACGCCGATGTCGTCGTTGTTGATGTTCTGGACGAGCCGGGCCTTTTCGGGATACCCTTCTTTCTTGAACATCGAGACGGCTTCGGTGCGGCTCAGGGTGCGCTTTTCGAAGATCTCGTTCTTGCCGATGATCGCCCGCATGCGCTCATTGATATACCCGAGGATGGTTTCGGAAACCGGCACATCGGTATAGAGATCATAATAGAACGCGTTGCCGATCGAGTGGCCGATGACGAGGCGGGCGTTGCGGTACAGTTCGAGCACGGCGCGGGCGAGCACGAAGGTGATGCTGCGCCGGTAGCACTCCTGGCCGGCTCCCGTCCGGTAGTCGATGAACTCGACCCGGCAGTCCATCGTCGGGCTGTAGTCGAGGCTGCGGATGTCGTTGTCGACGCGTGCGCAGAGAATCGGCAGATGCGTCGGGGTGGAGACGGTCTTGGCGACTTCCAGGAGGGGGGTGCCCTTCTTGACGCTCAGCGTCGTTCCATCTTTGAGGGTGATCGTGATGTTTTCGTCTTTTTGTTCCATCTGAGGTTCCATACTCGCTCCCTGTTGGGTGTTGTGATGCGGGATTCGTCAGAAAACCGAAAATCCGGCCTTCGCGCAGGGCGCCGGGCCGGTCTGAGAACGGGTCAGAGTTCGGTGCGCCGGGGCAGTGCCGAGACGAATGGCCATCGTACGGCAGGGCGGGGAACATCGTTACCAGGTTTCATCTCTCACATGGCCGTGCCCTGGATCGGCAGGCGCCCGTTCCTTTCCTGTGCGGGTTCCGGAGAAAACGCACGCTTTCGTCTTTCTGTCACGGAAACAGTATCACCGCGGGGCCGTCGTCGTCAATACGGCAGGGAAAACTTGCCAACGCCGCCCTGGGCGGGTATCCTGTCGGTCCGGTCTGACGGCCGACAGAAACTCAGGAGTGTAGAAGACGTATGAAGATGCCCCCCAACAGACAGCTTACCGATGATGAAGTCGTTGAACTGCGGAAGGACAAGCTCGAGCTCAATCGGCATGCCCGCCGCCTGACCGGCATGAAAGCCGTTTGCAAGGGGAAGAGCGAAGGCGTTCTCGAGTGTGAGACGCAGGAAGGTCGCTGCCCCGAGTTCGACACCTGTCACAAGTAATCCGAAGACGGATTCATTTCTTCGTCCCCGCCGGCGTCACCGGCGGGGGCTCGAACAGGCTCTGATCCGGCGGGAACGCTGCCAGCAGGCTCGAGTGGCTGTCCGTCCACGGCTGGGTGACGCGATCGTTGCCGGATGGCGCGCGCCATAGTTCCAGGCCGGAGAGATGCCGCCGGATCCCGGCGGGTGAGCCCATGGCGATCCACCGGGTGGGATAGACCGGCGCGTTGTCGCGTCCCGGTTTCTGTGCCAGACGCACGTCGAGACCGAGTTTTCCGGCTGCCGCAAAAAGCACCGGTGCGAGATTCAGGTGCCTGTTCGAGATATGGAACAGGAGAAGCCCGTCCTCGGCCAGGGCGCGCCGATACTCCCCGATCGCTTCGGTCGTCAGCAGGTGGACGGGTATGGCATCGCTGTTGAATGCATCCAGCACGATGAGATCGTAGAGCCCGGCCGCGGCGGCGCGCAGCCCCAGCCGGCCGTCGCCCGGGATGACGCGAATTTCCGCCGTTGACGAGCCTAGATACCCGAACCAGGTGCGGGCGATCCGTTCGCACGCCGGGTCGAGTTCATAGAAGTCGAGGCGCTGGCCCGCTTTCGCGTAGGCAGCCAGGGTGCCCGCGCCGAGGCCGACGACGGCCGTCGAGCGCCAGGTCGGCTCGGCACGACCGAAAAAACTCCCGATCGGCGTTTCCGGGTGATAGTAGTAGAGCGGCTTTCCGGCATCCGGCCCGGAAATGGCTTCGTGGCCGTGGTATGTCGAACCCATCTGGAGATACCGGACTCCGCCGTTGTCGAACACGCGATAGATGCCATACCAGGTGCGGACTGCCTCGTGCACCAGGCCGCCGGTTCCGAACCGGTCGATGCCGACGAGGCAGAGGGCGATCACGACGGCGGTCACCGCGCGGTTCATCTGCCGGCGGGCGGACTCCCGGAGGGCAATCCGGATGTAGACGATCGCACCTGCGGAGGCCGAAACCAGGAAGGCCCCCGTATCCGGCATGCCTCTCGCGAACAGGGCCGGGAACGCGCCGGCCATGAGCAGAAGGCCCGAGATCCGGACGAAGGCGAATGGGTCGCGGGCATCGAGCCGCCAGGGTTTTTCGAGCCAGGCGGCGATGGCGGCAAGGCCCAGGGCCAGGGGGAGTTCGATCAGCCCGGTGCCGATCAACGGGGGGGCGAACGCGGTGAGGAGCGTGCCTGCGAGCCCGCCGGCTGAGAGACAGAGGGAGAAGGCGGTGAGGCGGTCGGGCTCGACGGGCCGGCGTTGCGCGGCGAGGCCGTGGAGCACGGTGCATGAGGCCCAGAGCAGGAGAACGAGCAGGAGACCCTTGATGAGGGCATCGAGGGTGAAGCCGAGCTGGACCACCAGCGCAAGGACGAAGCCGCCCGCGAGGACGTCGGGGAACCAGCGTCCCCAGGCGTGAAGGTCGGGCGGGGTGTCGCCGAAAGCGCGCACCCAGGTCCAGAGATATACCGCGAGCGGAACGACCCACAGGAAGGGGATCGCGGCCACATCGAGGGTCAGGACATTGGTGACGGCCGCCAGCAGCGCCGTTCCGGCCATGGCGGGAAGGGCCCAGCCGAGCGGGGTGGAGCCCTCCGGTGCCAGAGCGGCCGGGCGCTCTTCGGCGGCGACCGGGCCGGTGCGCTCCGGCTGGCGGAGCGGGGCGCAGAGCGAGAAAAGAGCGGCCCAGCCAAGGATGCCGAAGGACCAGAGTCGCCAGAGGTCGGGCGCGGCGAAGGCGGGCTCCAGGAGCAGGGGGAACGCGATCAACCCTGCGAGCGAACCGGCATTGGAGGCGGCGAGGATCCGGGCCGTCGCGGCCGAATCGGCGGGTGCCGCGGCTGCCTGCCAGCGCAGAACACTGGGGCACGTCGCCGCGAGGGCGAGTGCAGGCAGCCCGATGCCGGCGAGCAGGATGCGCAGTTCGGAGGCGACGAAGCCGCTTCCGGTTTCGAGCGAACAGGCGGAAAAGGGCGGGAGAGCCAGGCTCCGGATGGCTGCCGCGGCGGCAAGAAGGGGCAGGGGCAGGCTGCGCAACGGCGTGGCGCGGTTTCCGATCAGCAGGTGGGGGATCAGATACCCGGCCAGCAGGATTCCCTGGAAAAAGATGAGCGCGACCGACCAGACAGAGATGCTGCCGCCGAAGAGGGGGAGCAGGGCTTTTCCGGCCATCGGCTGGACGAGAAGCAGCAGAAAGGCCCCGGCAAAGGCCGCGGCAGGAAAGCGGAGGGCGGCGATTCCTCCAGAGGGAATCAATGTTTCCGACCGGCCCAGGCCCAGACCTCGACGCCGATCGGCGGGACCTCGAGCGTGACGCCGTTCTCGACATCACCGTGCGACACGGCCATTTCGCGGCGGTCGAAGGAGGTGCGCGTGAACGCCCGGCCGTCCCCGACGAGACGCACCCAGCTTCCGGCGGGAAGATTCACCGTGAACTTCGAGCGGGAGTGCTGATCGCCGTTGAACAGCACGACGAGCCGTTCGCGCGGGTTCGCCGCATCACGCCAGACCATCCCGACCGAGAGGGGCGTCGAGCCGTGGAGCCGTTCGACCGACCGGCATGCCGCCGCGTCGGCCGCGCGCAGCAACCGGCCGTCGGGGGAGTTGCGAAAGCTGATCAGGTCGCGGTGAAAATGAAATGCGTGAGAATGTATATCGCACAATTTATAATCAACCGCATTCACTCCGTCGCCGGCGTTGTAGCTGTTGCCGTTTCCCTTCTTGCTGCGGAGCATTTCCTGGCCCTGGGCGAGCATCGGGATCCCCGGAGAGAGCAGCACGGCGGCGGCGCAGAACAGAATGCGCCGGACGTCGGTGGCGGTCGGATGGGAGCCGTCGCGATCCTTTCGTTCGGTGAGGTGGTCGGTCAGAGTGAAGTCGTCGTGCGACTCGACGTAGTTGACGGACTCCCACGGCGAGGCGGTCCACAGATCGACCGAGCCGCGCAGCACCTGGAACAGGGCGTCGGCAGAGCCGCGGCCGAGAGCCGCTTCCTTGATGCGGTTGCGGAAGTCGTCGTTCCAGTTCGCCCAGCGGGTGTTCTTCAACTGTCCCTTGTTCGAGCCGTGGAAGCTCCAGGGCTCGGCGATCAGGATCACGTCGGGCTTGACGGCGCACAGGCGCGCCTCGATTTCGGTGAGGGTCTGGTGATCGAGCAGTTCGGCCAGATCGAAGCGGAACCCGTCGACATGATACTCGCGCACCCAGTGTTCGAGGCTGTCGATGATGAGCCGGCGGGCCATGGGGTTCTCGCTCTTGAAATCGTTGCCGCAGCCGCTGAAGTTGTGGAGGGTGAGGCTCCCGTCATGGCGGTAGAAATACTTGCGATCGATGCCCATCAGCACCTGCGGGGCGCCGGTATGGTTGTAGACGACGTCGAGCAGGACGGCGATGCCGTGGCGGTGCAGGGTGTCGACGAGGGTCTTGAACTCGTGCACCTGGGCGCCGTGGGGGGAGCGGGCGTAGCTCGCCTCGGGGGCGAAGAACAGGCTGGGCATGTAGCCCCAGTGGTAGGTGCCGGGCGGGTCGTCGTCGAACTCGAAGACGGGCAGGAACTCGACGGCGTTGATCCCCAGTTTTTTCATGTGATCGATGCCGGTGCCCAGCCCCGGGGTGGCGGCGAGACCGGTGTATTTGCCGCGCAGCTCCCTGGCCACGCCCGAGCTGGGGTGAGCCGTCAGATCCCGGATCGAGGCCTCCCAGATCACCAGCTCGGATTTCGCCGGCGTGTGGAATGCCTGGTCCGTCCAGCCGCCGAACCCGTTTCCGGTCGAGCCGGGCTCGATCAGGATCGCAGGCCCGTCGTGGAACACGGCCGCGCGGGCGTAGGGGTCGGGCCACAGCTTTTTCGCGTCGAACCCTTCGCCCTCGCCGTGCGGGCCTTCGACGTGAAATCCATAGCAGCAGCCCCAGTGCGTGCCGCCGACGCGCATCTCCCAGACGCCGTCGGCATCGCGTTGCCCTTTGGCGTTCGCGATGGTCCGGTGCATGTGGGGGTCTGCCGCGAGATGGAGGCGGACGCTCTTCGCCCGCGGGGCGAAGAGGCGGAACACGGTGTCGGAGCCTTCGACCGTTGCTCCGAGGGGCTTCGTCGAGACGAACGCGCGGGAGAACACGCCGTCGGGAAGGATGGGGCGGGTGATCTGTTTCTCCCCGAGGCCTTTCACGTCGAGATGGAGGTTCGTGGAGATGTCGAGGTCGCGGCAGTGGAGATCGACGACTTCACCCTCCCCCTGCTTGCGGGGGTGGCGGTCGATACTGAGGATCGTTCCGTGAGGCCGGATGTGGAAGGTGAGCTGCTCGAGGAATTTGGGGAGTTTCGTGAGGCCGTTGAACCGGATGCGGACCATCGACGTGCTTTCGAGGACGACCGAGACGATGCCCCCGGTGGGGTCGATCAGGCGGCCCTTCTCGTCGAGATAGAACGTGCGGTTGGGACCGGACTCCCAGTCTCCGTCGAGGATGAACTTGAACTGATGGTGGCCGGGAGTGACGCCGGCGAGGGAGAAGGTCCAGGCGTAGTCGCCGGCGGGGATCATGCGCCCCAGGGAGGGGTCGAACGCGCCTTTCGACGAGCCGCACCAGTCGTTGAAATCTCCCGCGACGGAAACCGTCGTCACCTTCTCCGAATGGAACTCCAGTTGTGCGGGGCTCTCCATGACGTGCTCCTGCTGAAAGTGTGAATATAAATATGTATATAATAATAAAAATATCTAGAGCGTGCGGCGTGATCCAGGACGTTCATGCCCTCGCCTGAGGGGGTGGAAAGAACATACACGCAGTCGGAGCCGAGGTCAATCCTTGGGGCGGCTCTCGGAGGATCAGGTCAGCCGGGGCGTCGCTGTTCGGCGGGAAGGCGTACCCCTTCCGCGGCGCGCCACAGATACCAGCTTGCGATGCTGCGCCAGGGTTTCCAGCGTTCTCCGGCTGCGGCGAGTTCGCGTGGGGTCGGGAGGGTGCCGCCGTTATAGAGAACGGCGTACCCTTTCCGGAGCCCGTAGTCGCCGGGCGAAAGGATGTCGGGGCGGCCGAGCCGGAAGAGGAGCAGCATCTCGACGGTCCAGCGGCCGATGCCGCGGACACGCGTGAGGTGTTCGATGATCGTTTCGTCGTCGAGGTGCTCCAGTTCCGGCAGGGTGGGCAGTTCGCCCGAGGCGGCCTTTTCGGCCAGGTCGCGCATGGCGGCGATCTTGGGGCCGGAGATGCCGGCTCCGCGCAGTTCCTCGTCGGAGGCGCGGAGGAGATCGAGGGGATCGATCCGCGGCTTGGGTCGGAACAGGTCGAGAAGCCTGCCGTGGATCGTTGCGGCGGCCTTGCCCGTCAGTTGCTGATACACGATCGATTCGAGGAGGGCTTCGAACAGGCCGGAGAGCCGGTCGATCTCGAGCCGGCACGGGCCGACGCGGTCGATCAGCCGCTTCATGACGGGGTCGGCGTCGGCGAGGGCCCGTGTCGCCTCCCCGAAGTCGGGCGGGACCGGATTCGCTCGGCGGCCGCGTCGCGGCAGGGGAAGCGGCGTTCCTTCCATATTCAGGATGCGCTGCTTGGTGTCGATCCCGCCGGGCGCGGAAAACCCGTGCAGACGGCCATCCGCTCCGATGACGCGATGGCAGGGGATCAGCAGCGGCAGAGGGTTGGCCCCGACGATCCGGCCGATCAGCCGTGCGGCGCCCGGCTTTCCCGCCGTCGCGGCAAGCTCGCCGTAGCTGATCGTCGTGCCCGGCCCAATGTGCTGCAGTGAAGTATAAACTAAAGTATAAAAATTGCTGCACCGGGAGAGATCGAGCGGGGGGCAGGCGGAAGGCGCGGGCCTGTTCCCCGAAAGAAGTTCACGGACGAAGGTGACCGCGCGTTTTGCAATGCCGGTTGCGGCTGCTTCCTTCGATGCCGGAACGTGTTTCCTCAGGAGGGCGAGGGTGGCTGCGTCATCGCGGTCGGGAAGGGCGAGAGCGCAGATCCCGCGGCTGTTCCAGGCCAGGGCGCACCGCCCGAGAGGGGAGTCGAAGAAGGCGTGGCGTTCGTTCATGGTTTTTCGTCTTCGGGTTTCGGAGGGGTTGGAGTGGCGGAGCGGCAGCAGCGTCCGGCTTGTCCGGCGAGGCAGATCGCGCACCGGGCATCAGAGCAGAACTGGCAGGAGAAGCAGTCGGGACAGGGATGCTTTTTCGCTCCGGGCTTGTCGCAGGCCGGGCGGAATGCGTTGAGACGAGAATACACATCGTCCAAAGGCGGCTGGGGGGGCTTGAGTTTGCTCATCGTTGGCGCCTTTCGCAGAGGTCGGATGCCACGGCTTCCGTCGGGTCGGGCTTGTGGCCATGGCGGGAAAAGTGTACCATAGATCCGGTTCTGTGCGCATCCGCCGGAACTGGTGTGGAGAGACGAACCGTTTCCTGCCTGAGAGCCGAACGAACGAGAGTCCCATGAGGATCGCCCCGAAACTTTCCATCACGTTCATCCTGGCCGCACTGCTGCCGCTGATCGCGATCGGCTGTGCCGGCATGTACCTTCTCGCCAACCTCGGGGATACGGCGATCGCGACGAGCCGGGCCAATGCGATCATCTCGGAAAAGCTGCGTCTGCAGCAGCTCGCAGCCGATAAGGCCCGGATCGTCGAAGATTTTCTCGCCGACCATCATCGCGACGTTCTGCTTCTCAAACGCCAGTTCGAACGCCTGGCCTCGGACGGTGCCGCTCTTCCGGCCGGCCATCCGAAGCCCTATGCCGGCCGTGACACGGCGGGGCTGCCGGGATACGGCTTTGTCGACACCGAAGCCAGAGCGTACGCCAACTGGAACGGACTCGGGACGCCGGGAGGGCTGTGGCTTCGCCGCGGTCTCGTGGAGCGCGTGCGCTCCGATGCCGTGTATGCGCAGCGTTGCTCCGCGATGCTGGACCGGCTATCGGGGTTGATGCCGTTGATGGATTCTCTGCATGAGAAGCATCTGACCTCGTGTGATCTGGTCTGGATCGTTACGACCCTCGGCCCTGTCGCCGTCTCCCCGGATGAGTATGCTCGCGAAGTCCGACGGGATCCGGGACTTGCGGATTTCGACGAGACGAGGGAAGAATACCATCGCCCGTTCACCCCTGAGAACAATCCGAAACGGGAAACGCGCTGGATGCGGCCTTATCTCGATGTGATCAAGAACATCTGGATGACGAGCTGTGTGGCTCCCCTCTACGACGGGGATACATTCCAGGGGACGGTCGGATTCGACGTGACGATCGAGAATCTGCTTGGATGGCTCAAGGGACTTCAGATCGGGAACCGGGGCTTTGCCTTCCTGATTTCCGCCGGCGGAATGCCCCTCGCCATCCCGACGGAGGAGATCGACCGGATGGTCCGGGATCCGCTCCTGCGGCAGGCGCTTCGCGAGGCGGGCCGACCGGCGAAGGAGCAGCACTGGACGCCGGAGTTGGGGGCGGTGATGCAGCGAAGCATTGCCGAGGATGCACCGCCGATGCTGACGGGGTTGTATGCGTCGATGATGCGGCAGGGTGCCGGTGCCGATGTGATTGATTTTCCCGATGGGAACCGGATCATCGCTTACTGTCCGATCCGTGAAACCGGCTGGAGCATCGGACTCGCGCTTCCCATCGACGAGGCCCTTGCGCCGTTGAGACCGGTTCTGGCCGGTATCGATGCGGCCCGCAGACGGTATGTGTTCGGCTTCGTCGGATTCGTTCTCCTTTCCGCCCTCGCCGCAGGGCTGGCGGGAGCCTGGGCGGGCAGACGGCTTGCGAACCCCGTCAACGCCCTCATCGCGGCCATTTCCCGGATCAGCCGGGGTGATGCCTGGCTGGAGATTCGTGCCGACACGCAGGATGAGCTCCAGGAGCTTGCCACCAGCGCAAACGTGATGGTGCGCCGCATCGCCGAGAATGAGCAGATGCTGGATGCCGTGTTCAACGGGGTGAGCGATGCCATATTCCTGCACGATGCCGACGGGCTCGTGTTGCGAGTCAACGACCGCATGTGCTCGATGTTTCAGTGCACCCGCGACCAGGCGCTTGCAGCCAACGTCGGACTGACGAGCATCAACGAGCCGCCCTATACGGGATATCATGCCAAACTTTGGCTGGACCGCGCCTTTGGCGGCGATACGCCCGTGTTCGAATGGCGGTCGCGTGATTTCACGGGACGCCTGTTCTGGACAGAAGTTGCGCTTCGGCGGATCGACCTGAACGGAAAGCCCTGCATCATCGCGACGGTGCGCGATATTTCCAGCCGCAAGGAGGCCGAGGAGAAGCTGCGGCTGGTCGAAGAGCAGCTCCGGCAGGCGCAGAAGCTCGAATCGATCGGCCGGCTGGCGGGCGGGGTGGCCCATGATTTCAACAACATGCTCACCCCGATTCTCGGGTATGCCCATATCCTCAGGGAGTCCCTCGGTGATCCGAAACACCGCGCGATGCTCGAGCAGATTACCCTTGCGGGCGGGCGGTGCCGCGCGCTCGTCTCACAGCTTCTGGCTTTCGCGCGGAAGCAGGTGCTGACCATGAGGAGCATCTGCCTGAACGAGGTGATCCGGGAGTTCCAGCCGATGCTCCGGCGCACGCTGCGGGAAAATATCACCATCGAATACCGTCTCGCCGAGCGGCTCGAGCCCATTCGGGGCGATGCCGGTCAGCTTCAGCAGGTAATCCTCAATCTTGCCCTCAACTCCCAGGACGCGATGCCTGAAGGTGGCGTCCTGACGTGCGAAACGGCGCTGATCGACGCCAGAAAGCTGGAAAACGTCGATCTGCCGCCGACACCCACAGGCCGCTTCCTTCTTCTGACGGTTTCAGATACGGGAGCGGGGATGGAGCGGGAGACGCTCGAGCATTTGTTCGAGCCGTTCTTCACGACGCACGGACAGGGGGAGGGGTGCGGAACCGGCCTCGGGCTGTCGATCGTGCATGGGATCATGATGCAGCATGGGGGACGGGTCCGGGTTTCGAGCACACCGGGCAAGGGGACGGTCATGCAGTTGTATTTCCCCGTCGCCACCGGCATCCCGGCCGGGGAGCAACAGGGTGAGGAGGGGCACGCGGTCATTCCCCGGGGAACCGGCCGGATCCTGGTCGTCGAAGACCAGGAGATGGTGCGACAACTGGCCGTCACCCTTCTCGGGGAGTTGGGGTACCGCACGTTCGCAGCCTCGAACGGGACCGAAGCCATCGAGCTGTTCCGGGGCGAGCAGGAGGGGGAGCCGATCGATCTCGTGCTCATGGACGTGATCCTGCCCGACATGAGCGGTCCGGAAGTGGTTACCCGGCTGCGGGATGTTGGTGACCGCCCCGTGCGGGTATTGTATATGTCTGGGTATATGGACAGCGTGATCGGTGCGCACGGGGTGCTCGATCCCGGGGTCCACTTCCTTCGGAAGCCGTTCGACATCCGGAGCCTTGCGGAGAGCGTGCGGAAAGCGCTACTCTGAGGCCCGTCATCCGACATTCGATCGAGGGAGGAGAATTTCGATGAGAAGCATGTTGCAGGTTTTAAGTTCGATTCTGGCGCTGTATCTGGTCATCGCTCCGCAGGCGGAGGCGGCGACGCTGATTCCGAAGGGAACGCTCGTCCGGCTTCGGCTCGAACAGACGCTTTCGACGAAGACGAACAAGACGGGAGAGATGGTGAAGCTGACGGCCGTCGAAGCCATCAAGCTCGGCAAGACGACCGTCATCAAGAAGGGCGCGCTCGCCCAGGCCCAGCTCGAGAAAGTGCGCGGCCCCGGCCGCTTCGGCCGGAACGGCAGCATCAAGATCCGGTATCTGTTCGTCACCAGCGCCCGAGGCAAGCAGATTCCGATCGTTCTCGGCGAACGGTCGATCAAGGCGAACCAGTCGATGGGCCTGGCGGCCGGCGCGTCGGCGGCCGGCTACATCATCCTCGGGCCGATCGGCGTCGTCGGAGGCGCCTTCGTCAAAGGCCGTCACATCGATATCCCGGCCGGGACCGAACTGATGGTCGAAGTGGAAAACGATTTTGTATATTAATCGATATTGCGTAGGACGCGACTGCCGATGAATCTGATCGTTCCGATCAAACAGGTGCCCGAGACGAACTCGGTGAAAATGGACGAGGCCACCGGAACCATGATCCGGGATGGCGTCGAGGCGATCATCAATCCGCTCGATCTGTATGCCCTGGAAGCGGCGTTCCGCCTTCGTGAGCGCCGTGGCGGGAAGGTCACCGTCATCACGATGGGGCCGCCGAAGGCCCTGACGGCGCTTCGGGAAGCGGTCGCCATGGGTGCGGATGCCGCGGTGCTCCTGAGCGACCGCGCGTTTGCCGGTGCCGACACCTGGGCCACCAGCCGGGTTCTGGCATCCGCCGTGCAGAAGCTGGGACTGGACAACCGGACCCTGGTCATCTGCGGGGAACGGGCGGTCGACGGGGACACGGGTCAGACCGGGCCTGCGCTGGCTTCCTGGCTCGATCTGCCGGTCGTCACCTTCGTGGCCGGCCTCGAGGAGGGGGCGGCGGCGACTGCCGAAGACCCCCACGCGTGCCGGATCCGACGGCTGACCGAACACGGGTACGAGCTTCTCGAACTGCAGCTTCCCGGGGTGCTCACCGTGGTCAAGGAAGCCGCCTCGCCACGGCTTCCGACCCTGCGAGGGAAGCAGCGGGCGAAGGCCGCCGAGATCCCCTGCTGGGGCCGTGCCGAGCTCGGACTGCCGGCCGAGTGCCTGGGGCTGGCCGGCTCGCCGACCCGCGTCGTTTCGCTTGCCCGGCCGCGTCTCTCGCGCACGTGCGAAAAGATCGCCGCTCCCGATGCCGCCTCGATGCGGCTGCGGCTGCGCGGCTGGCCGAGTTTCTGGACGGGCGGAGGTGCGTATGAGCGAAGGCCGCGAGATCTGGATTCTTGGAGAGCAGCGGGACGGCGCGGTCGCTGTGGTGACGCACGAACTGCTGACCCGCGGCCGGCGGCTTGCCGACGAACGTTCGGCGCGCCTGACCGTCATCCTGTGCGGGGACCGCATTCCTGAAGACGGGCTTGTGGAGCTGATCGAACGGGGGGGCGACCGGGTGGTAGCGGTCGAGGCCCCCGAGCTCGTCGCATTCGATTGCGAGCGGTATGCGGCCTGCATCCTGGACCTGATCCGTGCCCGCGATCCCGAGATCCTCATCGCGGCGGCGACGACGACCGGTCGGACGCTGATGCCCTATCTCGCGATCAAGGCGAACACCGGACTGACGGCAGACTGCACCGGACTCGACATCGATCCCCAGACGGGATTGCTGCTGCAGACGCGGCCGGCAATCGGGGGCAACGTGATGGCGACGATCCGGACGCCGGCCCACCGGCCGCAGATGGCGACGGTCCGGCCGCGCAGCACGGCGCCGGCCCCCCGCACGGCCGGCCGACACGGCGAGATCGAACGGCTCGTTCCCCGCGCCGACCTCCTGGGCTCCCGCGTGCGTCGTCTCGGCTTCATCCCGCGGGAAGAGTCGCACGACATTGCCGAAGCCGACCGCGTCGTCTGTGTCGGCCGGGGCATCCGCAAGTCCGAAGGGGTGGCGGTCGCGCGCCGGCTCGCGGAGCGGCTCGGTGCCGTGATCGGCGGCACGCGCGACACCGTCGACCGGGGGTGGCTGTCGTATCCGCACCAGATCGGCCTCTCGGGGAAAACCGTGAGTCCCTCGCTGTATGTCGGACTCGGGGTTTCCGGGGCCATTCAGCACATCGCCGGCATGCAGACGGCCGGTACCATCGTGGCGGTGAACACCGACCCCGACGCCTGGATCTTCCGGTTCGCCGATTTCGGGATCGTGGGAGACCTGTTCGAGGCCGTTCCGGCGATCATCGAAGCGCTTCCGGCTGTCACGGAAAAACGAGAAGTATAATATGTATAAGTATTCAAAGCTTTCGCAGGCGCATGTCGATGAGTTGCGATCGGTTCTCGGCTCCGAGCACGTGATCTGGGGAGATCCCGACCGGCTCGAACCGTTTTCGCACGATGAGGCGGCCGCGGGGGCGCATTCCCCGCCCCATCCGCCCGAGGCCGTCGTCCGGCCCGCGAGCGCCGGGCAGGTGGCGGCCGTGATGAAATTCGCAAACCGGGAGCGGATTCCGGTCACTCCCCGCGGGGCCGGCAGCGGCCTCTCCGGCGGCGCGGTCCCGGTGCACGGCGGCATCGTGATGACGTTCGAGCGGATGAACCGCATTCTCGAGTTTGACCCGGCGAACCTGACCGTCACGGTCCAGCCCGGCGTCGTCACGAACGAGATCAACGCCTGTGTGCGGGATGCCGGCCTGTTTTATGCCGGGTACCCGATGAGTCTCGAAACCTGCTGTATCGGCGGCAATGTCGCCGAGAACGCCGGCGGAGGAAAGGCCGTGAAATACGGCGTGACCGGGCGGTATGTGCTCGGTCTCGAGATCGTGACGCCGGCCGGGGAGATCGTGAAGCTGGGCGGCAAGCTGGTGAAGGACGTGACCGGCTACAACCTGATCCCGCTGCTGGTCGGCTCGGAGGGCACCCTCGCGGTGTTCACTTCAATCACGCTGCGGCTGATGCCGCTGCCGAAGGCGAGCACCGACCTGCTCGTGCTGTTTCGCACGCCGGCCGATGCGATCGCCGTCGTGCCCGCCATCATCGCCGGTGGGGGAATCATCCCGACGGCCATCGAGTTCATGGACCGGATGAGCATCGAGGCGTCGTGCCGCTATCTGAACGAGTCGCTTCCCTGGGAATCGGCCGGGGCGATGCTCCTGATCACCCTCGACGGTTCGGATCCCGCGCAGGTCGAGCGGGAATACGAGGTCGTGGGGGAGCGGTGTCTCGCGGGCGGGGCCATCGAGGTGTACGTGGCCGACAACGCCACCACGTCGGAACGGGTCTGGAAGGTGCGTCGCAACATCGCCGAAGCCTTCAAGGTCCGCAGCCCGCGCCAGAGCCTGGAGGACATCGTGGTGCCGATCGCCGCGATTCCGGCCATGGTCGCCGCGATCGAGGGACTGGCCCGGGAATGGGATATCGAGATTCCGTGCTACGGCCATGCGGGGGATGGCAATCTCCATGCAACTCCGGTCATGAATCCGGCCTGGAGCGAGGCAGAGTGGGCCGAAAAGCTGCCGCGCATCCTGACGCGTCTCTATGAAATCACCGCCGGGCTTGGCGGCGCCCTGTCCGGCGAGCACGGCATCGGCCACAAGCGCAAGGAATACATGCCGATGGTCTGCACTCCGGCGGCCCTCGACCTGATGCGCGGGGTGAAACGCGCCTGGGATCCCGGGAACATTCTCAATCCTGGGAAAATATTCGATATATAAAAAACTATATATTGATTCAGTATCGCAGGCGGGGTGGGAACCCGTAAGGGGTGATCGCGGGTGAGGCGGACTGGTCCAGAGGCCCGTTGACCAGAAGCCAGAGCCCGAGAACCGCCAGGATGATGCCCCAGCGCGCCCGCGGAGCCGAAACGAACGTCGCAATGGCCTGCCCTGCGCCGATCGCCAGAAGGATGGCGAGGGGCAGACGATACCGGCCGAGAACGAAGAAGACGGCGATCATCAGGGTGAGAACGAGGCTGCCCGCCAGGAGCAGCTTGCCGAGGTCGCGCTTTCGGGATTCGTTGCGGTTCAGAAGAAGCAGGAACATGCCGGCGAGGCCGAGCGGCGCAAGCGTTCCGAATCGTATCAGCACCGGCCCGGCCAGCGTCGGGGATATCTCCTCCATGGCCTGGAGACTGACGTTGCTTGGCAGTTCCCAGGGGCCCCAGACGAGGGCCACCTTCCGGAGGGTCAGACGGATCCAGCCCCAGGGGGAGTCCCAGGAACGGATGGCCGCGCGGATCCAGTGGCTCGTCCGTTCGGCGGGAGGCAGCGCTTCGGCTTCCTTCCTGGTACGGTGAAACGCCTCGCCGGCCTGAAAGGTGCCGTTGGCCCCGGCGTGGTTGCCGATGAAGAAGTTGTCGCCGAGGTTCTGGGTGCTGAAGACGCACTCCCCGCTCCGGAGCCAGGTCAGCGCCGGAGCAACGAACAGGACGGGAAGCCAGAGGGCGATCATCAAGGCCAGGGCGCGGCCGGAGCAGCCGCGGCGGCGCGCCCGCCAGAGAACGACCGGCCAGAACAGGACGATATTCGGGCGGAGCAGGTGGAGGGCCGCCATCGGCAGCACGACAGCCGCCGTCGATGACCTGCCGGGCCTCAGGCCGATCAGCGCCGCGATGAGCATCGTGAAGCATGCGGCGTGGATCGGCTCCAGCAGCAGGAACTGTTCAAGAAACACGAAGGACTGGTTCAGGGCGAGGAAGGCCCCTGCAAAGGCCGCGGCGGCCATTCCGAACCCCGCCCGCCTCAGCGTCAGGAACAGGAACGGCCCCAGGCTCGCTCCGATCAGCATCTGGAGGGAGAAGATCGTTTCCTGATCGCCTCCCAGCCACAGGACGAGCGCGAGCAGATGGTAATACCCCGGATTCGTGTAGAGAACCGCCTGTGCCGGGTGACCTGCCGTCACGCTTCGCGCCAGATCCAGGTGGATGGCCATGTCCGAGATCGGCGACGGATAGTAGAAAAACAGGTACCCCGCCGTGAGCTCGTCGTGAACGGCGAATCGCACTGCGCACCCCATCACCAACAGGCCGAGGGCGATCAGAGAAGCTGCTCCGGGCCATGAAACGGAGGGGCGCCGAGGGAGGTCGTGCATGCCGACACTATACCACGCGGCGCGGCTGACGAAAACGGATTGCGCACCGGTTCCGAGAGCTGATAGAATGATGGGCTCGGCGGGATGCGCCATACGTATGCGTAACAATATATAGGAGATTATGTGGAATCACATTCCCTGCTGTTCGCCTTTGCCCTGACCCTGTTTGCCGGCCTGGCAACCGGGATAGGCAGCCTGCTGGCATTTCTCACGAAACGCACGAACACCAGTTTCCTTGCCGGTGCCCTGGGCTTCTCGGCGGGCGTCATGATCTACGTATCGATGCTCGAAATCATTCCCAAGGCACGAGAGGCCCTGACCGCCGGGTTCGGTGCCCGCACCGGGGAAATCTACACCGTGCTGGCCTTCTTTGCCGGAATGATCGGCACGGCGCTGATCGACCAGCTCGTCCCCTCGTTCGAAAACCCTCATGAAATCCGGAATGTCGAGGAACTGGGGGAGGATTTCGCGTGTCCCGACGATCAGGAGCCGGGAACTGCCCTTCCCGTGAAACCGGTCCCTGCCCCGACGGCCAGCCGCGAGCGCGAGCTGATGCGCATGGGAGTCTTCTCGGCGCTTGCGATCGGGATCCACAACTTCCCTGAAGGGCTCGCGACCTTCATCGGTGCCCTCAAAGACCCGACGATGGCTCTGGGTATCGCCGTCGCCATCGCGATCCACAACATTCCCGAAGGCATCGCCGTCTCGGTGCCGATCTACCACGCGACGGGAAGCCGCCGCCGGGCCTTCCTGCTCTCCTTCCTCTCGGGTCTGGCCGAGCCCGTCGGGGCGGTCGTCGGGTATTTCCTGCTGTATCGCTTCTTCAGCGACTCGGTGTTCGGCTTTCTGTTCGGCGGGGTCGCCGGCATCATGGTGTTCATCTCGCTCGACGAGCTGCTACCCACCGCGGAGAAATACGGGGAACATCATCTCTCCATCTTCGGGGTGGTGTCGGGAATGATGGTCATGGCCGCGAGTATCCTGCTGATGCGCTGAGTGTCGGAGGTTCGGCGTTCCGCTGACGAATTGTCGGCACCCATTTCCCCACCGGCTGTGAGAATCTTGCTCTCGAGGCCTGTTTGAAATGGCCGAAGAGGTGGCACGATTCCTGCTCTCTGATCGGCTCACGCAATTTCCGACAGAGAGGTCACAACGATGCAGGCAATCCGACGGATTCTGGTTCTTCTGGCGATTCTGATGGCCCCGGTGACGGGGTGGGCCCTCAACGACTGGACCATCCTCATCTACATGGTGAACGACGACAAGGACACCGTGATGCAGGATGCGAACGGGCGCAATGTCGAGGCGATGAAGCGTGTCGGCCCCCCGGCCGGCTGCGAAGTGGTCGTGATGGAGGACCGGACGGCGCGCGGCTCGATCTTCAACTCGAACAAGGGCGGCGAGGCCTCGATCTACTCGATCCAGAAGGGCGACATCACCGTCGAGAGCGAGCCGGGGGAAGTCAACATGGGCTCCCCGAAGGTGCTGTGGGGCTTCCTCAAACATGCTGTCGCCCGCCATCCGGCGCAGCGGTATGCCCTCATCATCAACAGCCATGGCAGCGGCATCTTCTCCTGGCGCGGCACGGGCGGCACGGGCAGCAGCCGGCCCGGCGAAGTCGTGTTCAACCCGAACGACCGGTTCGTGGGGTATGACCATGCCGACAACGATTGTCTGACAGTGTTCGAGATCGTCGCCGTCCTCGACAGCTTCCGCACCCAGTTGAACGGGAACCGGCCGCTGTCGGTTCTGGCCTTCGATGCCTGTCTTCCCGGCTCGATCGAAGCCGTCTACCAGTTCCGGAACTCCTGCGAGATCATGGTTGGGGCTGCCGACACGACCGGGATCAACGGGTATCCCTACGGAAGAATCCTGAGTTCCCTCCAGGCGAAGCTTCCGTCGGATGCCGCCGGATTTGCCGCGAGTATGGCCGGCGCCGCCGGCATGCGGGACATGGGCTACTGGAACATGTCGCGCGCTGCCGAGCTCGCCTTCGCCTTCAACGCATTCGTTCTCGAGCTGATGAACGCTTCCGCCGACGGATACCGGTTCACGCCGAGCGAGTCCTACGGCGGCAAAGACTACTACTGGGATATCGAGGCGAGCTTGTCCCGGATCGACGGCCTTGCGGGCGTGAAAAACGCCGCCATTCTCGAAAAGACCGCCGAAGAGGCCCGCTCGGCCGTCGCCGCCTGCCGTGCCGTCGAGACACGGACCGGCATCTCGGTCGCCCTGCCGATTCCGTCGGATTACCGCCAGTTCCGGGCCTTCTACAAGGCCCTCGACTTCGCTCGCGACACCCAGTGGGATGAATACCTCGATCGCCACTATGGCATCAAGTAAAATATAGTATCGTATATAGTTGGCGGGCCATCCGTGTGACACGGCTGGCCCGCCTCTTTTCTTGTCGTCCATCTTCCGGAATCATTCTTCGGGGATGGGTGTGGTATCATGAACGAAAATACCGCCCTGGCCCTCGGGCAGGGTGGTGATGTGAGCGACTGCGCGGGGAGAAGAACCTCATGGCGGATCGACCAGCGTTGAGTGGCCGGTTGACGACCTTTTCGTCCCTTGTGGGCGTTGCCCTGTTTCTGACCTGTCCCTTCGTCAGGGTTGCCGATGCCGCGCCTGGAACGCCGCTTGTGCGTCCGGCAGCCGGCGCCGCCGAATCCGCCCCCGCCTCCCAGGATCCCGATGCCGCCATTGCCGCGCTCGAGGCGAGTCTGGCGGTCGCGAGCGACCCGACGTCTTTGCGGCCGAAACTCGCCGAGGTGCTCGTGAAGCGCGCGCTGAAAGCGGCAGAGGCTTCTTCCGACCTCGAACAGGCTCAGCTTATCCAGATCTCCGGGGATTTCCGCCGGGCGAAAGAGCTCGTTCCCGGGAACCCCGCCATCTGGCTGGCATATCTGAGTTTCCTGCTTTCGCGGCCCGACCAGGCGCCGATCGCCGCCACCGAAGCCCCGGCCGCGCTCGATACGGTCATGCTGACGCTTCCCAAGCCTCTTCCGGCGGGCTGGAAGAACGTCGTCGAGCGGCTTGACACACTGTATGCGCAATCCGACATGCCCCTGTACCGGGTGCAGTGTCTCGAACTGCTTGCCCAGAACGGCGACGCTGGGGCGGCATCCGCCTCGAAGCTGCTGGTGATTGCCCGGGAAACGGCGAAGCGCCGCTCTCCTGAAGTCGTGAGCCGGATCGATGCCGCTCTCAGCCTCGGCGATCTGGGCCAGGCGCAACTCCTGCTGAACGGCCTCCAGCGGCTCGATCCCGCGATGCCGTCGCTCCCGACCCTTCAGAAGCGCCTTCGCATGGCGCGCCAGATCGACGGGATGGTCACGGCGGCGTTCAAGGCCGTGCGTGAGGGCAAGCCCGCGTTCGCGCGCGAGATGTGCGAGCAGATCCTCCGTATCGATCCGCACAACCCCCAGGCGCGCACCCTTGCTGCCCGGCTGTCCCCCGAAACCGTGGCATCTTCTGCCGCCAGTCCCGCGGGCGAAGCGGATCGCAGCAATGCGATGATCCAGGAGCTCCTGATCAAACTCGATATCGCCGTCGCCCGGGAGGACATCCTCGCGGCACGTCAGATTTTGCGCGAGTTCGTCACCATGGGGCTTGCGACACCTCCGCATCTGGTGCGCCTCCAGCGCATCGAACAGGAGATCCTCGTCTCCCGCCTGTTCGTGGCCCAGCGGTTCGACGAGGCGCAGAGCCTCTTCGAGGCGCGCCAGTGGGAGAAGCTGCGCCGTCTGCTCAACCGGAATCCGGCACTCGCCGACTCGACCGAACGGGTGATCAGGGTCTGGGAAATGGCCCTGGTGGCTGATTATGAGTTGGGCTGGAAGCCCCTCGAAACCCTGACCGCCGAGGCGGACCGGCTTGCCGAGAAGGCGCCCAAAAGCTTCTGGCCACCCTACGTGAAGCTGATGGTGGCGTTGAAGCAGGGCCGATATGCCGATGCCGACGCGCTTCTCACCGCCGCTCAGACGATCGAGCCGAACAGCCGCTTCCTGACCTGGCCGTCGCGGATTCTCTGGCTGTGGCGTCACGGTTGGAAGTTCGCCCCGCTCGTCATTCTCGGCTTCATCTACCTGCTGGCCCGCACCATGCACATCTTTTTCGCCTGGTGGGAACGCTTCTACTGGCGCTGGATCGCGATCGTCGCCTGGATCTTCCCCGGCATCGCGCTCGGCTCGCTCGAGAAGCGGTTTACGGCCGCCCGCGATAACGAGGACAAGCTTCGTCTCTTCTTTCTTCTGGCGCGCTGCTCGTTCGCCACCGGCAACGCCCCGAAGGGAATCCGTTATGCCGAACAGCTTCTCGAGGTGAATCCGGGCGATCCCCGGGCCGTCGAGATGCTCGGCCGGCAGTATCTCTCGCTGCCCAACCCGACGCCGGCTCAGTTTGCGTTTGTCGTGAGCTATGCGGCCGGCCGGCCGAACGACCGGGGGCTGATCGAGAAGCTCGGGAAATCCGTGCTCGCGGGACGGGCCATTACCCCGGAGCTCCTGCCCGTGCTGGGCCGGTATATGTCGCTTTTTCCCGAAGATGACCAGATGACGCGGCTTCTCGTTGAGTTTTACCGGAACGCCGATGCCGTCGGCCTGACGGGCGAAGCGATCGATTTCATCGAGCATGCCTGGAACAGGCACGGTACCGAAGAACTCTGGTATGTCCTGCTCCGGGCGCTGATCGTGCGCGGGCTGTATGAGCGTTTCGAGAAACTCGTGACGGATGCCGCCGCCTCCGGAAAGGGCGGAGAATGGTGGCGCCTGTTCGAACTGGTCGATCGTCAGATCGAGGATGGCATTACCCCGATGCAATCAAGCCTGGGAGCCAAGGACAAGGCCCTGCTGACGGAGGCGATGCAAAACGTGCTGGCAATGCGGTTCGTGATGAAAAAGCATTTCCAGCAACTGGCTCTCGCCCTGGACGGCCACGTGATGTCCGAGGATGTCGCCATCCGGTACCATGCCCAGAAAGCCCGCGATCATCTTCGCTCACAGACCATGAAGACCGAGGCGTTCCTCGCCGGCATGACGCGGCTCGTGCCGGATGTATCGACACCGCCTGCCGTGCCGGTTGACGAGCCGATGGCCGGAGCCGAGGCGCCTGGGGCCGAAACTCCCGAAGCCGAAACTCCCGTTCCCGACGACGAGTTCGTTGCTGCCGGCGGTCCCGCAGAACCCGAGACGGTATCCATCGCGACTTCGTCGGAGCCCGTCGAACCGCCCCAGCAGCTGGACGAGACGCCACAGATGGGCTCCGAGCCGTCCCAAGAGACACCCGGTGAATTCGGGGCCCTTCCCGGTATTCCGGCAGAGCCATCTGTCGAGCTGCCGCAGATGCCGGGCGAGACGGCAGGCGCGGCCGCCGGCGAATCCCACGACGACCTGTTTGCCGATCTGGATCGGCAGTCTTCCGAAGACATCGCCGCTGCCCCGGTGCAGAATCCCGAACCCCCCGCGGAGCCGATGCCGGAACCCATCGAGCCCCCTTCCGGTGACCAGCCCCGTTCCGACCTGGCCCCGTCCACGATGGAGCTGCCTCCCGTGCATGAGCCGCCCGTCGCAGAGCCGGAAGCCGGCGCCTCGACGGTCGGTGGCCGGATCCGGGAGCTTGCCGATGATGCGGAGTATGGGGATATCCAGCTTCTCGTCGGCGAAACCGGGCCGGGTGATATGGAATATTGGAAAGAATATATCGAGCGCCCTCCTTCCCGTTCGGTTCTCGAGACGCTGCCGAAACTGTTGGCCGCTCGCCATGCGCCCGAGCTGACACCCGTGTTGGCCCGGCTTGTCGGCTCGGAACACCCGCGCGTTCGGGCGAATGCTGTCGAGGCGCTTGAAGAGAACGGCGACCAGGAGGCCATCCCGGTGTTCATCACGCTGCTGCGGGACGACGACAACCGGGTGCGGGCCAACGCCCTCAAGGGCATGTCGAAATTCGGCGTCGATACGGTTCTCGAAGAGCTTCGCGGCATGATCGAGGATCCCCGCGTGGAAATGCGGGACTCGGCCACGTATGTGCTGAAGGGAATCCGTGGCCAGGATGCGGCGGTCCTGCTCGAGCGGCTGCTGCGCGACGGCTCGCCGCTGGTGCGGTTCAACGCGATCCGGTCGCTGGCGGCGCAGGGCGATCCCGGCAACATGCAGCGGCTGATGGAGTATCTTCCCGAAGTGGCCGATCCCGAGGAGCGCGATCTGCTGTTCAAGGCGATCGCCGAACTCCAGAAAGCCGGCTGACCGCACGTCTTCGATGGAATACGAGCGATGGGACGCAAAGAGATCGCAGAAAAAATAGCTGCTGGTACAGTTCATGTGACGCGACACGCGTATGATCAGATGGTCGCGCGCGGGATCTATATCAAGCAGGTGCACGAGGCGATCGCAAATGGACGCGTGACCAGAAAGTGGCCGGACCGCGGCGGGGACCGCCTGGCCATTGTCGGTGCCCGGTTCAACGGCGACGTGATCAAGGTCATCGTGAAGGATAGCGAGGTCCCCCGGGTCATCACGGTGTGCTGGCCCTACGAAACCGGTGACTGAGGCCGCGGCGCTCAGGAAAAGAGCAGCTGGATCAGGGCCTGCAGGAAGACTTCCTTGAGCAGCACGAGAATGCCGGG